>PLKR01000640.1:0-4606 GCA_003140655.1 Acidobacteriaceae bacterium
ACGACCGCCAGGAACAGCAGGGTCCGGCCTTTCCAGCGTTTCAGAGGCCTCATGCGAGCATTTCGCCGACATAAGAATTAAAGCCAACCAGGAACCGGACTGCTGCGCGTTTCGCGTCGGGCTGTCTGGCTCAAGGCCGCATCAGAATACATGGTCTGGCTGTTCGGGGGATAGATGAAAATGAGAGATTACGTAGAAAAAATAAACCGTAACGCAGGGATTGAGGGGTCACACCTTTGGCTGCCAAGATGTGGAGTCGCTTCTTTATTTCCTCTGCTCCAGCTTGACTGATGCTGTTACCGGCTGGCCGTCCCGCAAAACCTTCACCTCCACCACGTCTCCGATCTTGCTGCGGCGGAGAGCGTCGGTGAAGTCGTAGAGATTCTTTATTGGTTTGTCGCCGAATTGAATCAGCACGTCTCCAGCTTTCAGCCCCGCTTTCGCCGCGGGCGAGCCGGGTTTCACATCGGCAAACTTAACGCCGGTTGGAATCTCCCCGAAGTCTGGGATCGAGCCGAAGTAAGGTCCATAGCCTGCGCCACCGCCGCCGCCCGGCGGCTTCTCTTCGACGACGGTCTGGAACTTGGGAGTGTCTTCGATATTCGCATTCGCCAATTGCACGGCTACATTTCCGATCATATCCAACAGCCTGGCCGCGGAGGGGGCGTTGATTTTGTCCCAGGTATCGGAGGGCTTGTGATAATCGGAATGTAGGCCGGAGAAAAAGAACAGCACGGGAATCTTCTTGGACACAAACGAGGTGTGATCGCTCGAGGAGTAGCCGCTGGCAGAGTATTCCACCTTGAACGCTGAGCCTTTCTGCGCGTTTTCTTTCTGTGCTTGTTCCAGAATCGCCTTGAAGGTTGATCCCGTTCCAACGCCGCCGATGTAGACCTTGTCGTCCTTGATGCGGCCAATCATGTCCATATTGATCATGGCGACGGCATTCTCCAGCGGGCGCGTTGGCTCCTTGACCCACTCGGCGGAGCCGAGCAGGCCGAGTTCTTCTCCGGCGAAGTCCATGAACAGAATTCCGCGCTTCAATTGCCCACGCTGGGGCGCCAGCAGCCGGGCCAGTTCCAACACGCCAGCGGTGCCCGAGGCGTTGTCATCGGCGCCGGGATGAATCTGTCCGATCTGCGAGGGCGCCAGCGAGTCGAAGTTCCCGCGGCCCAGGTGATCGTAGTGCGCGCCCACGATGACGTACTCCTCGGTCTGCCCCGGCAGGTAAGCCAGAATGTTGTTCACCGTGGCGCGCGTGGTTTCTATGTCAACCTTCAAAGAGAGATGCAAACTCTGGGGGAGCGGGAACGACGCCGGTTTGGTAGCGGAGTTGATCTGATCTTGTACGTCTTTCAGCGATTTTCCGGCCGTCTGCAGCCAGCCTTCTACAACGTCATTCTTCACTTGTACGAATACGATCCCGATGTTCTCGGGGCCGCTGACGCTGCCGAAGCGCGTGAGCAGATCTTCTTCGCCATCGCCCAGCTTGCCATTGACCATCACGACCGCACGGGCTCCGTGATTGCGCGCGTTGATCGCCTTGGTGATCATTTGCGAGTGATGGGTTAGTCCCTGGTTCCCGCTCTTGGCAGCGAAGGCGGTGGGCTCGTAGCGGAGCACGACTACAATCTTGTCTTTCACATCGAGGTTGGCGTAATCGTCGTATTGATACTCGTCGGCGGTTATTCCGTAGCCGGCGAAGACCACCGATCCCGCGACCTGTCCGGACGAGGAAAAGCTGAAGGGCACAAAATCCTGGCTGGATGTCAAATACCTTCTCGAATCTCCGCTGACAACCAAGAGCGCATTGTGTGACTTCAGCCGCGCTCCGGTAATCAACGTGAAGGGCTGCAAATAGCCGTGGCTTCCGGCTGGGGGAATGTTGAGTTCCTTGTAGCGCTTTACGATCAGGTCCGCGGCGCGCGCCAGGCCTTTTGTTCCGGCGCCACGTCCTTCCATTTCGGGTGCGGAGAGCGCCTTGATGTCGTTGAGAACCCGCGCGGGATCGGCCTGACTGACCGGGGCGGAGGCCGAGGCGCTGCACAACGCAACAGCCATGAACGCCAGAAATGCCTGGGGCAGGCGCAGCTTGCCGTGATTCGCGATAGTCAGCATTGGCGGAATTCCTTGAACGAAAAATCGTATGGGTTGGTTTGATACCTGTCAATGAGGGCGGTGCGTGGTGTCGAGCTGAAATTCAGCTCTCAAGCACATACATGCGCCCAAGCGGGTTAAGATGTTTCTGGATCAAAACCACGTGACCAGGAACTCCGCGCGCGCCCTCTATCTGCTGATTGCCTTCGGCGTTGTCCTGCTTGACCGCTGGAGTAAGCACATGGTGGAACAGCACATTGCGCTTTATGCTCACATCCAAATCATTCCTGGTTTTTTTCGCCTCACCCATACGGAGAATACAGGCGCGGCTTTCAGTCTGTTTGCCGACTCGACCGCGCCGTGGAAAACGGGATTGCTGATTGCGTTTTCAGTGATCGCGTTAGTGGTGGTCTCGATTTTGCTTTGGAAAAACCACCATGCTCAGGTTGCCACGGGAGTTGGCTTGGCACTGATTATGGGAGGAGCTTTGGGGAATCTCTGGGACCGCCTGGCTCGCGGACGCGTGGTCGACTTTTTGCTGCTCTACGTCAAGCGGTATCAGTGGCCGGTGTTCAATCTGGCGGACAGCGCTATTGTGGTGGGCGCGGGATTATTGGTGCTGGAGATTCTTTTTCACAAATCGAGCGCCGGCGAAGGTTCGCGGCCGAACTGAATCTGAAGCTGTTCGTTTAAGGCATCCGCTGCATCTAACTCTATGAAGGCTTGCAGCGCATAGCATTTTGGAGAGACAACTTGAGAGAGATAGAGATAACGATAAGGAGGATGCCATGAAGCAAAACTACTCGGTGCTTCCGTTGCTTGGTGCGATAGCTCTGGTGTTCGCCGCGATATCATGGGCAGTCGCGCAGGCAACCGCAGATCAGGCCGGAGTTCCCGTGAGCATTGTAGTGACGGTGAAAGCGCGTCGCGGCGCGGAGATGCCCAGCATCAGCGGTGAAAGTGTGATCGTGAACGAGAGCCGCGCTCGCGCGAAGGTCACGGACTGGGTGCCGCTGCAAGGCGACCGGGCCGGCCTGGAACTTTTTATCCTGCTCGACGACTCCCGTGATACCAGCCGGGGCACGCAGTTGGAGGATATTCGCCGTTTCATGATGGCCCAACCAGCGACCACGAAGATCGGCGTCGCCTATATGCAGGAGGGCGGTCTGAGGATCATGCAGAGTTTGACCGTGGACCACGCGCTGGCAGCCAGCGCGTTGCATGTTACGCTGGCAAACCTCGCGAGGAGCACCAGCCCTTACAACGCGCTTAGCGATCTGATTAAACGATGGCCCGCAGGCAAGGATCGCCGGGAGATCCTTATGATCTCGAGCGGAGTTGACGAAGTGAATGGGGATAGTGGTCCGGACAGGAACGACGGTTATGTCGATGCGGCGATCGAAGAGGCGCAGCACGCAGGCGTCGTCGTTTTCGCCATCGGCACTTCCGGCGAGGAGCTTGATTCGAGCCATGTCGGCCGGGGCAAGAATTATCTCTCCCGAGTAGCCGAGGAGACTGGAGGCGAATCGTACTATCGCCAATCCGGCCCTTCGATTTCCTTCGTTCCTTACCTGGACGACGCAACGCAGCGGCTCAACCGCCAGTACCTGCTGACCTTTCTTGCCAAGCCGGAAAAGAATGCGGGAATGCAATCGGTAAAGGTGCGGACGGATGTGTCGCATATGGAGATCGCGAGCGCAGAGAGAGTTTACGTTCCGGCCGCGAGATAGTAGCCGAATCGCGATCGGTAACTGTTGTAAATCAAGACGCGCTCCTACGGCGTCCCGTAGATTTGCTTGTACACGCTGGCATTGCGCAGGATTGCCTGGACGTACTCGCGGGTCTCGGTGAAGGGAATCGATTCGACGAACTCTTGCGGGTCGCGATACTTGCCCTGGCTGAGCCAGTCGTCGACGCGGTCCGAACCCGCGTTGTAGGCGGCCAGCGCGTATTCGAACGATCCGCCGAACTTGTCGACCATGCCGCGGAAATAGCGCGTGCCGAGTTGAAGATTCACCGCGGGCGTGTACAACTGGCTGGCGTTATAGCGCTGCAGCTTTACTTCCTTGGCCACGAGTTTGCCGGTCTTGGGCAACAACTGCATCAGGCCAACCGCATTGGCCCGCGAAACCGCGTTGGGATTGAACTCAGACTCCTGCCGGATGAGAGACGCCACCAGGTAGGGATCCAGTGCATTGGCCGCGGCAGAGCGTTTCAGGTCGCTCCAGTAAGCTTTGGGGAAGAGCGCTTCCCAGTATTTCCGCGGGAGATCGGGAATGTCGAGAGCGAAATAATTTGGCGCGGAATGCTTCATGAGCTCGATGGCCTGATCGTAATGACCGGTTTCGTCATAGAGTTGCGCGGTTTCTGCCGGGCCCCAACTGCCGCCGTCGGCCGTAGTTGCAGCGGCGGCTTGTAATTCGCGCACGGCAAAATCGACAAGGCCGCCATTTCCAAGGAGTTCCGCTTTCTGTACGTGCAACTCATCCCGCGGCGGTTCCGAAGCCGT
>PLKR01000640.1:4706-7209 GCA_003140655.1 Acidobacteriaceae bacterium
GTGCGTCCCTGCCGGAAGGTCAGCCAGGCAGCTTTCCAGTGCTCGTAAGAAGCCCGGGTGCCGTTGGGAAAGCGCTGCTGGATTTCGCGAAATGTGTCTAGCGCCTGATCGTACTCGTGATGGACAAGATGCAAGTTCGCAGCAGAGAGCAGCGCCTGCTCCAGCCAAGGACTGGTTGGAGCCGCCTGGCGCAGCTCATCGACGGTGCGGTAGAAGGCGTCGTTGTCGTTGGCGGACCATGCGATTTGACCCGACAGATAGAGACGCTGGGCGTTTACTTCGCCGCTCTCACCGCCAAGTAAGGCGAGGACTAGCTTGGCGTCATGGTTCCTGCCGCCACGATGGAGAGCATCGGCCAGGGCAAGTTGCAGGGAAGGCTTATCGTTGTTGTTGGTGTTGGCTGTATTGACCAGGCTGCGATATTCGTCCGCCGCTTCGGCATAACGCTTCCGGGACATTAATGCGTCGGCGCGGGTTTTGCGTTGCGCGACAGTTGGAGGCGGTACGGACGGCAGCTTCTTCAACTCGGCATACGCCGCATCGGCGTCGGCGCTGGCAGGCATTGTGTAATAGATGTTGGCCAGCGTTTCGGCGGCCTTCGCAGTCTGGCCTGAGGCTGCGTAGGCCCGTCCCAGAACAAATTCGAGGTCCGAGCGCACCGGTAAGCGTATCGGCTCCAATAAAGCGGCCGCCTCCGCGGCTTGCCCCTCGACCAGGAGCGCGTCCGCATAGCCGACGGCGGCATCGCGTACCAGCAGCGAATCCGGATGAGCCTTGGCAAAGTCCGCCAGGTTTGCCGCGCCTTCTGCTGTGCGCCCAGTCTGCAGGTACGAGGTTCCGAGATAGTAGGCGACGTAATCGCCTAAGTCTCCCGCATGGACCTTTGCCCGATTCAGCGGGTCGATTGCTTTGGCATAGTCTCGATCAAGTACATGGGCGTAGCCCAGCACCAGCCAGGCCAGCGCTCCTGCGTCTTCCTTGGCATGGGCGCGGGCATAGGCTTCGACCCCGGTGTAGGCTGGCAGCGTGCGATCCTGCAGAAGCTGTTGCGCCATGGGACGCAAACTGGCCGAGGCCACAAATGCCTGCCGCATGCGCTGGACCCGCGGAGAGATGGTCCGGTGCCTCCGGGCGCTGGCGGGATGATGCGCAGCGGTGCTGGATGAAGGTTTCTTGGCGGCAGTTGCTTTGTTGGTTTGAGGCTTGCCTGGATGGCTGGGCTTACTGCTGCTTGCGGTACCTTGAGCAGCCGGCTTCGGCGGAGATGTATCTGCCTGGCTTTGAGGGGAACTGGACGCAGATTGTGGCAAGGCCTCCGCCGACGCAAGCAGAGCGCCAAGGGAGCCGCAGAGAGCTGCGGCTGTGAGTACCCACCACTTCATCGAACCTAATCCCGCTGAACCTAATCGCACTGAACCCAATCGCACTACGTTCGCTTTCGCGGAGACACGGTGCCAGACTCTCTGCCGTAAGATCATGCCGCAAATCTAGCGGCGGAAATTCGAACCCATGATGGAAATGTCGTCTTCGGCCAGACTGCGCAGCAACTCATGATTAAAATAGTCGCCGCTGGCGGCTGCCGTATTGCCATAGCGCTTCTGAAACGTGCCGCGGCTTTTGTCGATGTCTTCCTTCAGGCGGTCGTACAAATCCTTTTTGCGCCGGCCCTCCGCAACTTTCGCCTGGTTGTAGAGCTTGATTTCATCCACCAGCAGGCGCGCGAAGCGTTGCGCTTTGCGATGGACGTCGGCATCTTCGGGCGAAAGACCAGCCCAGGGATCGGTGGCCGCAGCGGGCGCGGCGGCGGCGGACGCATGCGCCGAAACAACTTCTACTACCTCGGGCGAAGGCTCGGGCCCGGGCGCATGCCCGGCGGGTACATGTTTGGGGGAGTGGGCCGCGAAGGGATCCGAAAACGAAGAAACCGCATGCATGGGCGGAGCTACGCTCTCATCCCGGCTCGCCGCAGCGCCGTCTTCCTTGGCTGCCGCCTGTTTGCGGAGAGATGTTACTTCGAGCCAAGCGCTGGTTGCGATCACCAGCAATTCCAGGGCATCCGACTCCAACTTGCCGCTGTCGCCTCCGTCGGCGTAAACCAGGGCTGCCACCTTGTCCTTGAGCGCGAGCGGCAATACCAGAACCCGCTCTTGGGCCGGGCTGCCGAAGTGCTCTACGAATCGCGCATCCATCTCCCCGATGTTGCTCGGTGTTACCACTCGATTCTGGTAAGCGCTCGCCACCGGCCCGGCATTCAGATCGAGGGGGAAATCCTTGGCTGTTTCCTCATTGCCGAAGCCGCGGGATTGCCATCCTGACGCGGCTCCCGCCTTCACCACGAAAAGCGCGATGCGCGAGCAGTAGCCACTGCCAGCATCCAGGAGAGCCCGCAAAATCTCCTTTTGGGTTGTGGCGGCATGAATATTGGATACGGCACTGACCAGAGCGCTGGAGTCTTCGTGCGCCGGCGCACGCGTTTCGCTCCCCGCGGCTGGCATCGCTTCCA
>PLKR01000640.1:7268-10347 GCA_003140655.1 Acidobacteriaceae bacterium
GTACGTCAGGACGTGTTCGACCGCGTACCAAATTGCTCTTCGACTGTATCGCAAATCTGGTTCCGCACAAAGCCTGATCGTGTTGCAGAATTGTTCATCTTGACACCTGTTGCGTGTGTTCGCTGCTCTGGGTCAAATCGACCTCGGCCATTACCTGAGCCGTATCTCCGGGGCTTTATGCAAAGGAGGCATTACTCATGCGACGGCCGAACTTTCCGGTTGTATTGCCGTGCGTGCCTGTGATGCTTGCGGCGACTCTGTTCGCGGTCACCCCGCTCCACACTCTTTGCTACGGGTGACCCGCCCGTCGAGCCCTCGTTAATCGTAAGACTCTATCCCGGTACTCTCGTGGCCTGAACCCGATTGGGCAAACCTGGTGGTTACCAAGTAGAATAGCCGGGTTACCTTTGAGTGCCGCGGTTCTTTACCATCAAAATACTGCATCGCCGAGAGAATGGGAGCCATCCAAAACAAACTAGAGGGGCCTGTTACTGATGAACTGACCCTGGTACAGGCGGCCAAGAAGGGCGACGACTCTGCCTTTGAAGAGTTGGTGCGCCGCTACGACCGCAACGTCTTTCGGATCGCGCAGCACATCACGCAAAACCGCGAGGATGCGGAAGATGTGGTGCAGGAAGCGTTCCTGAAGGCGTACAGCAACCTGGCGAAGTTTCAGGAGCAGTCCAAGTTTTACACCTGGCTGGTGCGCATCGCCGTCAACGAAGCGTTGATGAAGTTGCGCCGCAAGAAGCCNNCAGCAGTACACGCAGGCAGAGTTGCGCGAGATTTTGAGTAAGACGATCCAGGGCCTTCCCCCGGGCTTCCGGACCGTGTTTGTGCTGAGAGACGTGGAAGGACTTTCGACCGAGGAAACCGCGGCCGCGCTGGAGTTGAGCGTGCCCGCGGTGAAGTCGCGGTTGTTGCGGGCACGCCTGCAGCTTCGCGAGCGCCTGGGGCGGTTCTTCCAAAAACGCGCGAGTGGAGATGGCAATCAGTGAAATGCTCTGAATTTCTGCACGAGCTGACAAACTATTTGGATGGGGTACTCGACGAACCTACGAAAGTCGAGTTGGAGAATCATCTCTCCTGGTGCCACAACTGCTATGTGGTTTGCGACACGACGAAGAAGACGATCGAGATCTATCGCGACTCCCAGCTCTACGAACTGCCCGAAGACCTCCGCTCGCGTCTCCGTTCGGCCATCATGACCAAGTGCCAGCAACACAAGCGGCGCGGCCCGGAGAGCGTGTGAGTTGGCGAACTGAATATTGAATGGGTAGCAACCCTGCGCCCCATTTGCCCCGTCGCTTATAATAGAGTTCGCGCCCTGGGGTGAGGTATGCTGCGATCTCGGAGTACGACTCTTCTAGTAGTTTTGCCTCTCTGGTTCACGCCGCTCTGGATCGCCCCATCGTTCGCTCACGGTCAGGCGACGGGTCCCGGGCCAGCGCAGAATTCGCCGTCCTCTGCATCATCCCAACCATCAAGATCTCCACAAAACGATCAGCCGCCTGCGCCGGCCGCGGAGCCGATTCCTGCCACCGCCCAGCATATGTCCAGGCAGACTCGCTTTGAAATCATCCGCGACTTTGAAACCCAGTTGGCGTATTCGCGGACGACGTTTCCGATGAACACGAAAGGGCTGCGATTAAAGGGAGACGTGATCTCGCCCAACGGCGAAGAACTGCGCCAGGCGCTCTCCCTCTGGGGTCCGGCGATAAAGCCGGGCGACCCGGCGCACATCTCGCTGGTGCAGATCAAGGACGATCACATTCGTTTCGAGATCAATGGCGGCCCCGTACACCGCAAGAAGTGGTACCAACACCTGGAGATTTCCGGGGCTAACAACAACACGGTTACGCCGGGAAGGGACGAGCCGCAATCCAATCCGCACGGTTCGTTCGTGGACGTTTATTTCGGCAAATATGTTCCCGAGATGACTGCGCAGCAATTGCGGGCGTTGCTGTATCCAGTGCTCGACTTCAATGCCCGGAATAAAGAGCAAGCTTATCTGGACACCGTGCCTCCCAAAGTGAAGGAGGCGATCCAGGCGCATCGTGTGCTGGTGGGAATGAATCAGGAGATGGTGCTTCATGCCAAGGGCAAGCCGCCGAGAAAAGTGCGCGAGCGGGATGGTGAGACGGAATATGAGGAATGGATTTACGGCGAAGCCCCGGCGGATGTCGATTTCGTGCGCATCGTGAACGATGAGGTGGTGCGGGTAGAGACAATGAAGATTAGCGGCGAAAAAATCGTGCGCACGGAGAAAGAAATCATATTGCAACGGCCGGACAAAGACAAAGAGGCGAAGCAAGAACCGGCAGGGCGTCCGGCGAATCCGCCGACCTTGCGGCGCCCCGGGGAAGATCCACAAGGCGCGCCGAAGCCGGCGAACGGAGCGTCACCGCTCCCGCCGCCCCCGCCGCGCGGGCCCGACGATCCAGTGCCGTCGGGGATTCCGAATCCGAACGGTCCGGGGGGGATTGTAGGAACGCGATAACAGTCGGGTGCGCAGGTCTGAGGAGAGGCCGCAGTCCAGAGAGACAAATCCCCCCCGATTTATCCCGCAAGACAGAAGCGCTCACCCGCTATCGCGTGGCGACGGCTGACCCCGCATCGGTGAACGAGAAGGCCAGGGCCACGTTCGGAAACTCCTGGCCATCGACCTCGACGTAGGGGTAGACGAAATAGTTCAGGGGCTTACCTTGCTGCGGAGGGTTCAAGCGCAGATCGCGGCCCATGTTGAACTGCATGCGGTTTACGTCGTGGGAGCCGAAGAAGTAGTCACGCTTCTCCGGGTGCTTCCAGGCCTCGGAAATGTCTACCGGAATCCATCCCTTGCCGTCGATGTAGAACTCGGACCAGCAGTGGTATCCAGCGATCTCGGCGGAGTGCTTGTCGGACGGCAGCGGGAATCCGATCTCGAAGCGGGCCGGGATGCCTTGGGATCGAGCCATGGCAATGAACAGGGAATGGAAGTCAGTGCAGTTGCCTTTCTTCGCGTCGCAGGCATAGAGCACGTCGCCGCGACCCCAGCCCGTTCCGGTCTTGTCGTAGCGCATGGTGGTGAAGACGTAGT
>PLKR01000185.1 GCA_003140655.1 Acidobacteriaceae bacterium
CTGATCGGGCAAGTCCTAACAGACCGGGTCAAATCGACAATCAAAACTTAACCATCTACAATTCCGTTCATGGGCGGGCTTATCCAGCCAACTCGGGTAGGCGAAGAACGTGATTCCAGCGGGCGGACGATCGCCATTGCGGTGGCGGTGGTGATGGTCATCGCCGTAATTCTGGCGCTTCTTCTTCGCAGCCAGCCCAAGAGCGCATCAGGACCGCCTGCGTATGCCGCGAACCTCAAGCTCTCCGATTTCAAGATGAGCGCCGCGGAGAATTTTGTCGGAGCCACCGTCAGCTATGTTGACGGAACCGTCACCAACTCAGGCAACAAGACCGTCACCCACGTCATGGTCGAAGTAAATTTCAAAGACGACCTGGGACAACTCGCACAGCGGGATGCGATCCCGCTGCAGGTGCTGAAAACGACGGGCCCCTACCCAGAGGCAGTGGACTTTAGCGTCTCGCCGCTTGGTCCGGGTCAGAGCAAGACTTTTCGGCTGACGTTTGAAAGCATCTCGGCGCAGTGGAACCATCAGTATCCCGACATCCAGGTCACGGATGTTGCGGTGAAGTAGCTACGTATCCGCCAATCTCAGAGATTGGCAGCCGGTACAATAACTTCATGCCTGAAGTAAAGCCGTTCCGCCTTACGGAGTCGGTGAAAGCCGCAGGTTGTGCATCCAAGCTGAGCCCGGCGGCGCTGGACAGGGTGCTGGGGAAATTAGCCCGGCAACACGACCCCAATGTTCTAGTCGGCTTTGACCACGCCGACGACGCCGGAGTGTATCAAATCGCGCCTGACCAGGCGCTGGTGCAAACCGTCGACTTCTTTACGCCGGTGATGGACGATCCCTACGTCTTCGGCCAGATCGCCGCGACCAACGCGTTGAGCGATGTTTACGCGATGGGCGGAAAACCGCTTACCTCGCTGGCTTTGGTGTGTTTTCCCGAGAAGGCGGAACTGGAGATTCTGGAACGCATCCTCGCCGGAGGTCTATCGAAGATGGTGGAAGCCGGATGCATTGTGATCGGCGGCCACAGCATTCGCGACGACGAGACTAAGTTTGGATATGCCGTCACCGGGCTCATCGATCCGAAAAAAGTTCTCACCAATGCCGGGGCCAGGGCGGGCGATGCTCTCATATTCACCAAGGCTCTGGGAACGGGCGTCATCTCTACGGCAATCAAGAAACGCAAAGCAGAACAAGCTTGGATCGATGCCGCGGTTCAGTCGATGACCACACTGAACAAGCAAGCCGCGGAAGTAATTCAGCAAGGGAAATTCCGCATTCATGCCATGACCGACGTCACTGGCTTTGGCCTGATCGGGCATGGGCGTGAGATGGCGCTTGCCTCCAACATATCTTTCCGCTTGCAGGCTGGCAGCATTCCGGTGCTTCCGGGCGCGATCGAATGCGTGCGGGCCGGTTACATTCCTGGTGGCCTCAACAACAACCGCGATTTTGCCGAATGTGTGGTCGATTACGACGATGGAGTTCCCGAAGATCTGCGAACGCTTCTCTTCGATCCTCAGACCGCGGGCGGGCTGTTGATTTCGGTCGCGGCCGAAGACTCGGGGCAGCTCACTCGATCGCTCAACGCGGCGGGAGTGTCCGCGGTGGAAATCGGCGAGGTCGTGGTCCGCACCAAGCCACTGATCGCTGTCCAGCGCTGATCGTTGNNTGTGTTGACCAGTTCCCAGATTCGAGCCAGATGGTGATCGTCGTGTTCGGCTACAAAATACAAATGGTCTACGAGCCGCATCGGTGTCTTCAAACGCGGATGGGGAATGGCTCGAGCAAATAGTGATGTATCCAGTTCGTCCGCTCGATTCAGCAATCTCGCTCGCGCAGCGCGGAACTGAGTGAGAACCTGTTCCAGAGGGCGCGCGTTGTAGTTGGCTTCATCGGTTTTTCGATTCTTCAAGTCTGTCGCGGTGAGCTGGGCGCTGTCCGCAATGTAATCGCCCACCCGCGCCAGCCATAGAGGTTCCAGATCAAGCAGGTGCCCGGCGTGTTCCTGGGCCGACCACTTTTCTTGCGGCTTGCTGACCAGGACTTCCTGAGAACGGCCGCGCAGCACTTCTTCGAGTCTCGCTGGAGTGCCGCGCAGACGCGCCAGCAAATTCGGATGCAGTTCCACAGGAAACGAAAACTCAAACTTGCGTTCGAACCAGATGGGCACCTGACTCATGGATTCCGCCGATCGGAGGGATAACTCCAATGGATGAATGATGCGCGGCCGCACGACACGACTCACGAATTCCTGCCATCGCAGGCCCGAGTTGGTGCATCTCTTAGAAAGGCAGGCGGCAGTCTCCGCCGATTTTATCTTTTGCAAGGAGCCATCATGCAATTCCGCGAACTTGGACGCAGTGGCCTTAGAGTCTCAGCCCTGGGCCTTGGCTGCATGGGCATGTCGGAGTTTTATGGTCCACGTGATGACGGTGAATCCATTGCCACCATTCACCGCGCCCTCGAACTAGGCGTCAATTTTCTCGACACCGCCGACATTTACGGCCCATACATCAATGAAGAACTGGTGGGCCGTGCGATCAAGGGAAAGCGCGACAAGGTTGTGCTGGCGACGAAATTCGGCATCATCCGCGATCCCGCAAACCCCTCGGCGCGCGGGTTTAGCGGCAAACCCGACTATGTCCGCCGTGCCTGTGAAGCAAGCCTGCGGCGGCTGGGGGTTGAAACCATCGACCTCTACTACCAGCATCGCGTCGATCCCGACACGCCCATCGAAGAAACTGTAGGTGCACTGGCGCAGCTTGTGCAGGAAGGGAAGATCCGCCACATCGGACTTTCCGAGGCCTCGCCACAAACCCTGCGCCGCGCCGTGAGAATTCATCGCATCACCGCGCTGCAAACCGAATACTCGCTGTGGAGTCGCGAACCGGAAGACGAACTTCTCGCCACCTGCCGCGAACTTGGCGTTGGCTTTGTCGCTTACAGCCCGCTGGGACGCGGCTTTCTCACCGGCCAATTCACGCGCTTCGAGGATTTTCCGGAAGACGACTACCGCAGATTCTCTCCACGATTTCAAGGAGAGAACTTTCAGAAGAATCTCGACCTCGTGCGCCGGGTCGAGGAAATCGCGACCGAGAAGAAATGCAAGCCGTCTCAATTGGCGCTGGCNNAAGTATCTGGAAGAAAATGTGGCCGCGATTGACGTGAAGCTCACAGAGCAAGACCTGCGGCGGATCGACGAGATATTTCCCACCGGCGCCGCTGCCGGACTTCGCTATCCCGAACACATGATGAAAATCGTGAACGGATAGCTGCCGCGCAAAAAACTAAGGGCGGCCGCCGGGCCGCCCTAAAATTAAGAACTGAGACGCCTTTAAGCTCGCGCCGGACTTTCTCCGCCCTTCGCGATGCCNNNNTCCAGCACTTCCCGCTCCAGCAAAGCCGCCGCGATCTTCTGCAGGGTGTCGCGGCTGCCTTCGAGAATGCTCTTGGCCGTTTCGTATCCCTGGTTCACCAGCTTGCGGACCTCATTGTCAATCTTGATGGCGGTGTCTTCGCTGTAGTCGCGGTGCTGGCTGATCTCGCGGCCCAAGAATATTTGCTCTTCTTTCTTGCCGAAGGTGAGCGGACCAAGATCGCTCATGCCCCACTCACAAACCATCTTGCGCGCCATTTCCGTGGCCCGCTCGATGTCGTTTCCCGCGCCCGTGCTCATCTGGTTGAGGAACAATTCCTCAGCCAAACGCCCGCCCATCAATATCGCCAGGTCGGTCTTCAAGTATTCCCGGGTGTAGTTGTGCCGGTCGTCCACCGGCAGCTGCATGGTCACACCCAGCGCCATGCCGCGCGGAATGATGGTGACCTTGTGCACCGGGTCCGAGCCCGGAAGCTTTGCCGCCACCAATGCGTGCCCAGCTTCGTGGTATGCGGTNNGCCGCGCCGCAGCCAGCGCCGCTTCGTTCACCATGTTGGCCAGGTCGGCGCCGGAAAATCCCGGCGTACCGCGGGCCAGCACAGAGAGATCCACATCCTCGGCAAGAGGAATCTTGCGAGTATGAACGCGCAGGATTTCTTCGCGCCCGCGCACATCCGGACGGCTCACTACGACACGCCGGTCAAAGCGCCCCGGCCGCAGCAGTGCCGGATCGAGCACATCAGGCCGGTTGGTCGCGGCCATAAGAATGACGCCCTCATTCGACTCGAAACCGTCCATCTCCACCAGCAATTGATTCAGCGTCTGCTCGCGCTCGTCGTGACCACCGCCCAAACCCGCGCCACGATGCCGTCCCACAGCGTCGATCTCGTCGATGAAAATGATGCACGGCGCGTTCTTCTTGCCCTGCTCGAACAAGTCACGGACGCGACTGGCGCCGACGCCCACAAACATCTCCACAAAGTCCGAACCGGAGATCGAAAAGAATGGAACATTGGCTTCGCCAGCAACGGCTCGCGCCAAAAGCGTCTTGCCGGTTCCCGGAGGNNGCAGTTCTTCCTTGGCCTCTTCCACGCCAGCCACGTCCTTGAACGTGACTTTCTTCTGCTGCATCGAAAGCAGCCGCGCCCGGCTTTTGCCGAACGACAGCGCTTTGTTGCCGCCGGTCTGCATCTGCCGGATCATGAAGAACCACAGCGCGCCCAGCAGAATCAGCGGAGCCCAGGTCCCCAACAACTGCAGCGGCCAGCTCCCGCTGTTGGCGTCCTTGACGGCAATCCCGACGTTCTTTTCCTTGAAGGTCTTGAACATGTCGGGATAGTTCGCCGGAACCGTGGTATGAAAGGCCGAATTGTCGCTGAACTTTCCGCGCAGCTGCTGGCCATCCACGGTGACGTCATGCACCTTGCCCTGATCCACATCACTCATGAATTGCGAGAAGGTAACTTCTGCGTCCTTCTGCCCGTTGCGACCCTGCTGAATCACGGTCCACAACACAAGGGCAGACACTCCGATCCCCACCCAAAAGAGTACGGTTTTTACTGTTGAATTCACCAAAAGCTCCTGAAGAAACCAGGCTCCGGCTGCTATGCGCGAAACCCGAGGCTCCTGCTACTAATTTTAGATGCAGTTCGGCCAGCTTCGATAGGGAAATTCCCTAAGACCACTATTCTACCTTTTCNNGTAGGGCATATTGCGGTTGGTCTGCTCCGCCGCTCCTAACCCATAGCCCACGAGGAAGGCATCATCCACCAGAAAGCCGAAATAGTCCGGCTGCAGGGCCACGCGGCGGGCCGACTGGCGGTCCAGCAGCGTCACCAGCTTCACCGAAGCCGCCCCGCGCGCACGCAAATCGTTCATCAGAAATTCGCTGGTCACNNGCAGGATTGCCCTGCTGTTTGCTGGCCTGTTTGCTGTATTTGGGCTTGATGAACTGGCACACGACGGGGACGTCTAACGCCCGTACCAGGTCGGCCATGAACATGAACGCGTTCTCCAGGACCGCAAGCGCCTGAATGGTCTGTCCCCGGTAGTCATCGGAGATGTGGCGTGCAAGTTCCTTCACGCGCTTCTGGATCTGCTCGGCGGCAATGACCTGGCGAAGTGTCTCGGCTTGTGGCTCGTTCATGAAGTGGCGTGCCTCCTAAATCGTGCGCTCCTCAACGGCCCACGGCATCTCCCGGATCAGCACCGCTTCCTCGCCCGCTTTGGCGCGCAATCTCGCGGGAACCGAAAACCCGCGCATCCACACGATCTCGTCTCCGCTCACCGCGACCGGCCAAAGCCTGCGCCCGGGCTGGGCCACATGCCGCTCCTGCAGCAACTCCTTGATCTTCTTCGGCGACTTCGTATGCGCGGGCCAAAACCGGTCTCCCGGGTGCCAGTTCCGCACGATCAACCCGCCTGGCAAAAGCTCTGCACTTAGAAGTTGCTGCGGATTATACTCTGCAACCTGCGACTCCGGAGTGATCTCGGGGGTGACGAGCAGCGCTTCGAATACTACCCCCGCTTCCGGCACCATAGTACGTCCGGGCACGGGCAGCGCGTATTGGTAGTCCGGAATCCGCTCCTGCCGCCGTAGGTCAGGCGTGACGAAAACCATCGCCTCCGGCTCGCGGACCAGCTTCCATCCCAGAGGAAGCGACAAACCTTTGCCTGCGGGACCGTCCTGGGCCGCGAACCGCAGGATTTCCTCGATGTGCTTGAACTCCAGCGGAATCCCAACCTGTTCGCCGATCGCCTTCAACACTCTTCTTTGCACCGCCCGCGGCTCGGTCAGCAGCCACGGCCGGCTCACGGAAGCATTCATCATCGCCGGACCGGATTCTTTGAGT
>PLKR01000483.1:0-806 GCA_003140655.1 Acidobacteriaceae bacterium
GGCGCGCTGAAAAGCGCGCCTTTCGTGTTTTTGGGCGCAGGACATTTGAACAGGTACCTCATGGGCTGAACCCGTTTATAAAATGGCGCGCCTGTGCGCAGGCCTAAAGGCCTGCTCCACCCGAGTTTTGTGGAGGCGAGCCATGGGCGTGAAGAAGGCAAAGGGAAAAGGCAAAGCAACGACGAAGAAACCCGCGAATCAGAAAGCGGAGACGAAGAAGGGGAAGGACATCGTAGAGGTACGGGGAAATATCGACAACCTGGTGAAGGCCTCGGCGGAATTGATCGCGGCCGAGGTCATCAAAGTTGCCCTAACGGGACAACTCGCGACGGCGAAGTATTTATTTGAGGCGATCGGGCTGTATCCGGCGACGGAACGGACGGCGCCTACGCCGGTGGTCGGTTCGCTGGCACATACGCTGTTGAAGCGAATGGGACTGCCGACTGAGCCAGTGATTTGTGAGGAGGATGAGACTGCCCCCGTAGTGACTGGCGATGTGAAGGGAGCTAACCACGAGACTACGGGCAACGCTGATGAGGATCGGGCAAGCGCGAGCGAGGGCGAGCAGGAACCCGGCGTGGAGAAAGTTGAAGGGGAGCCGGCAGAGTGAAAGGCGTGAGGGTGGACGAGGATACCGTAGAATGAAGCCCGGGAGTTGGAGTGCAGGAGAGAGGGGCGGGCCGACTGCGTTGTCGGTTTCGCCGGGGGTGGGATCGCGCGGGAGAAATCTGCTGGATGTGTTTTTGGCAGATAGAGTTCCGGCGGGTGCGTCTCTCCGAAACATTCGGGCGGACACAAGGGTCCGC
>PLKR01000483.1:817-7296 GCA_003140655.1 Acidobacteriaceae bacterium
TCGCGCGCGGGGATTACGCACATCATCGACATGCAGATCGAGTTCGACGACAGGCCGCTGGCGAAGCCGCACGGGATTGTGGTTTGCTGGAATCCGGTGGACGATGATTTCGAGCCGAAGCCTCCCGAGGTATTTGAGCGCGGCGTGGAGTTTGCGCTGGAGGCGCTGCAAGAGCCGGAGGCGAAGCTGTTTATCCACTGCGCGGCTGGAGTACACCGGGCGCCGATGATGGCGCTGGCGCTGTTGGGGGTGAGGGGTTCGACGGTGGAGGACGCCATGGATTTGATCGAGAGACTACGGCCAGCCGCTGATTTCGCCGATGTCTATGTGCGGAGCGTGGAAAGGTTTTTGAACGGACGGGAGTGAGGGCTTCGGGCTTCGGGCGCGCAACTCGGGCACGAAATCTAGAGACACGGAGCAGTCGTGATGCGTTGCCCAATCCGACGGTCGCGCCGGGGTGGGATCCTTCGACTGCGGTTGTGCTTCGCTTTTGCGAGGCACAACCTTCGCTCAGAATGACAATATAGAGTTTGAGGAGGAAGTATGTTTCAGGCGTGCCGCCCGATGGGGCGGCTTTTTTATTGGGTGCTTGCGGCTGTGGTGGTGACGGCATCGAGCGTCCGGGTTTCGGCGCGTGAAGAAACATCCGCGGGAAAACCGGGAAAGGCAGCAAGTTCCCCCACGGCGAAGCCGGCTGCGGCAGAGCTATTGCCGCGCGCGGCTTCGCCGGCTCCCCAGAGCGGGCCGGCGCTGACCAGTGTGGTTGAGGTTCGGGAAAATGATTACGGCTGGGGACAGGCCAACGACAGGAATCTTCTGGGACGGTTCAGCACGCAGGCCTTTAGCCTGGCCAGGCTGGCGACGACACAGGATTACTTTCTGCGGCTGTATGACAGTTCTTCGCCACCGAAATATTCGCGTTATTCAGCAGCGCTGCATGTCGATTATCCGCTGTAAGGATCTTCTGGCGGGGAGGGGATACAGCTTATGGGAGTCAGCGACAGGGAATTGGTGCTAAAGGCAATCGACATCGAGTTCCAGCGGGAAGTGCTAGACAAGTTGGTACGGCTGGAAACAAAGATGGATGCGCTAGTGGGGAACGGGCAGCCGGGGCGCATGAAGATGGCGGAAGACAAGGTGGCCGTGCTGGAGAGAAACGATTTGCGCAACAGCGTCCACAACCGAATCGTGAATGGGGCGATCAGCGCCGCGATCAGCGTGGCCATCGCACTGCATAAGTACTGGCTGAAATAGACATTTCACTTCAAGACATTTCATTTCAACAAGAGGAGAGCTATGACCACAATACCGAGCACGACGATCATCACCAATCTGAGGACTGCGAGCGCGTCCACCTCGAACACGCTGAAGAGCGCGAGCACAGGAGGCGTCGACATGCCAGGGATGCTGGCCTTGGCATTGAGCAAGGCTAACGAACTGAAAGGCTGCCTGACGCTGGTGGCGAGATCCACGGACAGCGCAGACCCCAACCTGACGACGCTCAACGATATTTTGGCCAGCCTCACCTGAGGAATATGACGGCGAGCCGGAAGAGTCGATGGGCTGCCGTAGATCTCAATGCGTGCCCGAAGATATTTCAAGGAGGAAGGTTATGGACTTTTTGTCTCAGTTGCTGCGTGGGATTGCGTTTGTTCCCGCGCTAGTCAACGGTATCGAAGGGCTGTTCGCGAGCAAGTCCGGCGAAGAGAAGAAAGATGCCGCGATGTCGTTTCTGCAGAATGCGCTGGCGATGACGGATGCCGTGGCGGCGCGGGAGATCATCGATCCGGTTGGCTTCAGGCAGGGGATTAGCAAGATAATTGATGGAACAGTGGAATGCCTCAACGCCTCAACATGGTGCAAGCAGCCAGCCGCCACGAACACTCAACCTTCCGCTTGATTCAGGCTAGCCGATCTCCTCGTTCCAACCCTCGAGGTTCTTCTTCACCAAGGCCATGAACTGGTCGGCGACGGCGCCGTCGATGAGGCGGTGGTCGTAGCCGAGCGTGAGGTGGACGACTGAACGGATGGCGATGGAATCATTGCCTTCTTTATCGGTGACCACCAGCGGCTGCTTGGTGATGCCGCCGACGCCCATGATGGCGGCGTTTGGCTGATTGATGATGGGCAGACCGAAAACGGCGCCAAACTGGCCGGGGTTGGTGACGGTGAAAGTGGAGCCTTCGACGTCTTCAGGCTTCAGCTTCTTGCTGCGAGCGCGCTCGCCGAGGTCGGTGATGCCACGTTGCAGGCCGAGGAAGTTGAGGTCACCGGCATTCTTGAGGACGGGAACGATGAGTCCCCAATCGAGGGCGACGGCGATTCCAACGTTGATGTTTCGGTGGTAGCGGATATTGTCGCTCTCCAGCGAGGCGTTGACGATTGGCCACTGCTGCACGGCGATAATGGCGGCGCGCACAAAGAACGGCATGAAGGTGAGGCGGACGCCGTGGCGCTGCTCGAATCCGGTCTTCTGTTTGGCGCGCAGGGTGACGATGCGGGTGAAATCCACTTCGTACATACAGTGGACGTGAGCGCTGGTGCGGCGCGACTCGATCATGCGCTGGGCGATGATCTTGCGCATGTTGGTTAAGGGGACGAGGTCGCCGGGATAAGCGGCGGGAGCGGCGGGGCGGGAAGTAGCTGCGGGCTGTTGTGCTGGGGCGGACGGAGCGGCAGGGGCTGACGGCGCGCGCTCGATGAAGGCCATGATGTCCTGCTTGGTGATACGGCCGCCGATTCCGGTGCCGGAAATTTGCGAGAGGCTGACGCCGTGCTCACGGGCGATCTTGCGGACGAGCGGCGAGGAGCGCGCTTCCTCTTCCTCCGCCGATTCCGGCGGCGGCGGAGCGCTGGCAGTTGGTGCTGGCGTTGCTGGCGCGGCGGGCTTCTTCTCTNNCTTTGATCTCCTGCAGAACTCCAGAGGCGGGCGCAGGAATTTCTGCGTCAACCTTGTCGGTTGAGATTTCGAAGAGGGGCTCGTCGCGCTGGACCTTATCGCCCGCCTTCTTCAGCCACTTGGTAATGGTGCCCTCGACAATGGATTCGCCCATCTGGGGCATGATGATGTCAGTCGGCATGATTTCCTTCCACGCGGCCCCACGGTTCGGGACGGAGGGCCGGATGCAAACGAACATTATAGCGGGTGGGGGAGTTGGAGTGGAAAGACGGATGCGCAAGTGGATCTCGCCGTTCTTTCTCTTGATAGGCGTGGCCCGTTATGTTCCGTATTGGGGTCCGCAGGAGCCAGTTCTAGTGTTTGTGTTCGTCCTTCTCCTCTTCGCCGCTTGGGGCGGCTACGCCGAAGGTGGTCTTCCAGTAGTCCTGCACGGCGGGTGGCAGTTTTTCCATGTGCGAGAGGAAGCTGGCGATCTTCCACATGTCCTGCTCGCTGAGAGTTTTTTCCCATGAGGGCATGCCAGTGTAACGGATGCCGGTACGGATGGTGTAGAAGACGTGCCACTCGGGGTCGTCGGGCGGGTCGGAGATTAGATTGGGAGCGGGCGGGAAGAAGGAATTAGAGAGAGAGACGGGCTTGCGATCGAGTCCGCCATGGCAGACGGCGCAGTTCATGGTGTAAAGCTTCATGCCATCTTCAAAGTTCTGGTCGTTCGGGGACAAGGGGTTGGTGACGCGGGGAGCGTGGCGTTCCATCGAGGCGTCGATGGCCGCGTTTGCGATCCGTTTCTCGATGTGGGGTGGGGCAACATTCGCGTTAGTGGGGAAGAAGCCAAGCATGGCGAAGCCGAGCCCGCCGAGAATGAGTACGAGAAGAGTTACGATGACACCGAGAATGAACTTGCCCATGGATCCCCTCCGGAACGAACTATTGTGGCAGAAGGAGCGGGTGGGGCGCTAGTTTTGCGCAGCTTTAACGCAAACTGGGTTCTGTGCAGCTTACCGGTGCCTCGCTTCGCCCGCCTGAAACCCTTCGGCTTCGCTCAGGGCAGGCTCGCGAGGCGCCCGTTCCCACAAGTTCCGTTCCTTCTCACAAGAATTTAGTACGCTCTTAGACGGCGGGATTCGCGGACTACGTCTGCCACCTTAGGCAAATAGTGCTCCTCTTGCGGCGGAGAGAATGGGATCGCCGAATCCAGGCCGGTAATTCGGACGATGGGGCCGTCGAGATCATCGAAAGCCTCTTCGTTGATGATGGCGGCGATTTCGCCGGCGAGGCCTCCAGTGCGCGAGTGCTCGTGCAGAATGATCGCCTTATTCGTCTTCTTCACGGTCTGCACGATGGCTTCGCGGTCGAGTGGCGAGACGGTGCGCAGGTCGAGGATTTCCAGATCGATCCCTTCTTTATTAAGAACCTCGGCAGCCTCTAACGCGGTGTGGACCATGGCCGCATAAGTAATGATGCTGAGGTCGCGGCCTTCGCGGGCGACGCTCGCTTTGCCGATGGGGACGACGTAATCTTCCGCGGGGACCTCTCCCTTGATGCGGCGGTAGAGATATTTGTGCTCGAAGAAGATGCAGGGGTTGTTGTCGCGGATGGCGGCCTTGATCAGGCCCTTGGCGTCGTAGGGCGTGGCGGGGCAGATGACTTTGAGGCCGGGATTGTGGACGAACCACATCTCGGGATTCTGCGAGTGGAACGGGCCGCCGTGGACGTATCCGCCGCTGGGTCCACGCAGAACGAGCGGGGCGGGTGCGCCCCAGAGGTAATGCGTCTTCGCGACCATGTTGCTGATCTGGTTGAAGGCGNNCACGATGGCGGACTCGGCAATCGGCGTGTCGATGACGCGCTCGGGACCGAAGCGGTCGATGAAACCATCAGTGACTTTAAAAGCGCCGCCGTAGATGCCGATGTCTTCGCCGAGGCAGAAGACGGATGGGTCGCGGTCCATTTCTTCCCAGATTCCCTGGCGGATGGCTTCGAGATAGGTGAGTTGCATAGGGTCAGGTTTCAGAGTTTCAAGGTTTCGCCGCCGATTTCTCTGCTACTTCAGATGAACGGCTGCCTCGGTCTCCTTGAAGCCGCCGGTTCCCTTCTTTATTTTTGGCATCCCATACTTCGGTTTGATTTCGTGGCAGCCGTCTTCGCAGAAAACTCCGCCTTCGGCTGATTCAGGCGCCGGCATCGGAGAATTCACAGCGATTTCGCGCTCCTCTTCGATAACCCGCTCTACATCTGAAATCAATTCCGCATTTTCTTTCGCGGCCAGCCACTTCTTTTCCTTCACCAGGTAATTCTCGAAGCGGGCGATCGGGTCGCGCTTCTTCCAGAAGTCGAACATTGGCTTGGGCACATACGCTGCCGCGTCATGGATGGCGTGGCCTTTCATGCGCATCATTTTGGCTTCGATCAGGGTCGGGCCTTCGCCGCGATGGGCGCGCTCGACGGCGTCGCGGGCGGCGTCGTAGACCTGGCAGGCGTCGGTGCCGTCGACGATTATGCCGGGGATGCCGTATCCGATGGCGCGCTCGGCGAGGTCTTTGCAGCGGTACTGCATTTCCGACGGTGTCGAGTAGGCCCAGAGATTGCTTTCGACGACGAGCACGAGGCCGAGGTCTTGTACGGCGGCGAAGTTGATGCCTTCGTAGGTTACGCCAGTGGACTGGCCTCCGTCGCCGATGTAGGTCATGACGGCGATGTTGCGTCCCTGAAGACGCGCGCCGAGCGCCACGCCAGCCATCACCGGAATGAGGTCGCCGAGCATGGAGATGGGCGAGACCATGTTGCGCTTCTCGATGTCGCCGAAGTGCGAGGTGCCGTCGCGGCCGCGGGTAGGCGAATCGGCTTTGGCCATGTACTGCATCATGGTGTCGGAGGCGCGAAAGCCGCGGACCAGCAGCGACCCTTGGTTGCGGATCATGGGCGCGAACCAGTCGTCCTTATCGAGCGCGTAGGCGGAGGCGCAGGAGCAGGCTTCCTGTCCAAGTCCGAAATAAACTCCGCCGACAACCTTGCCCTGCTTGTAGACATTTTCGAGCGCGACCTCCATCTTGCGGTTGAGCAGCATGTAGCGGTAGATCTCGATGCACTGCTGTTTGCTCAGATATTTCGAGTCGCGAATTGGCGGGACTGGAGCGTCGAGGTTGCCGGTGACTTCGTAGCGGACGTGCTCGGCGCCGTCTTTGTCTTTCTCGATCTCTTGGTGGACGGAGAGGTCGGGCTGCTCAAGGCGCATGTCGGGGATGGAGTAGGTGCGGAGGTTATGGTCAGGCTTCGACTGAGAGGCTCCGTCGCGCCGGCGATTGCCATTGGAGCTGTGCTTGGAAATTTTCTTCTTGATTGCCATGATGAAGGCCTGCGCCGGGAGCGCAATGGTTAATGCTATCGCAGAGTGGTGAATTGGGCCAGCGACTATCTGTCAGGCCCAGGTGGCGTCGTCCTCTTTGTGGATTTGGCGAAGCTCAGTCGGGCGTTGCATGGGGAGGCCGACTGCGCGGCCCAAGAGCGCGTCGAGGGTTTCGACCCACAGCATCTGGCTGGAGAACACCGTGCCGCAGTTGCGGGAGATAGATTCGGCGAC
>PLKR01000483.1:7396-8377 GCA_003140655.1 Acidobacteriaceae bacterium
GCGCCATCCGTCCAGACGCCCGTTAGTCCCGACACACGCTTGGCCGGGATCGCGAAGTCGGCGCAGGTGCGGATCAACACTTCTTCCAGGCAGCGGACGAATTCGACGGCGCCGAGCGTCTTACGTTTGCCGTCAGGAGTGGCGTGGCTGCGCAGGTCGAAGATGGGATAGCCGACGATCTGGCCGGGCCCGTGGAAGGTTACGTCGCCTCCGCGGTCGCATTCGAAGAGCTCGACGCCGCGCTGGGCCAACTGTTCAGGCGAAGCAATTATGTTTGCGGCTTTCGCGTTGCGGCCTAGCGTGATGACGGGCGAATGTTCCAGCAGGACCAGGACATCGCCGATCTTCTCTTCTTTGCGCAGGTCGACCAATTGCTGCTGCAGGCGCAAGCCGGTGGCGTAGTCGACGGTGCCGAGTTGGACTAAAGAAATCAAGTTCGTTTCGCCACGGATTTGCACGGATTCTCACGGATCAACCCAAAACCCCTATCTGTGTTCATCCGTGCAAATCCGCGGCTAAGTAGTTTCATGCGTTGATCGCAATCCCGTACACGCTATTTGCCGCGTCCAGCATAGCCTCGGCCAGGGTCGGATGGGCGTGGATGGTCCACATCAAGTCTTCGACGGTGGCTTCGAGCTCCATGGCGGCTACGGCCTCGGCGATCAACTCCGTGGCCTGCGGGCCGATGATGTGGACACCGAGAATCTCGCCGTAGTCGGCGTCCGAGACAATTTTGATGAAGCCCTCGTGCTGGCCGACAATCGAGGCGCGCGAGTTTGCGGTGAAAGGAAACTTGCCGATTTTCACGTTGTACCCGGCCTCGCGCGCTCTGGTTTCCGTAAGGCCGACGCTGCCGATTTCCGGATGACAATACGTCGCGCCTGGGATGTGCTCGGGATTGATCGGCTTCCCCGGCTTGCCGGCGATCTTGGCAACAGCGACAATCGCCTCCATGGCGCCGACGTGGGCGAGTTGCGGCGT
>PLKR01000483.1:8399-8829 GCA_003140655.1 Acidobacteriaceae bacterium
ACCTTTGCGCTGGTGTGGAAGCTGATGCCACGCTTGCGGAAGACACGCGCCAGTTCCTTGGATACCTCTTCATCTTCAACGGGAACCAGCCGGGGCAGCATCTCAATAATTGTGACTTCGCAATCGAAAGAGCGATAGATCGACGCGAACTCCACACCCACTGCCCCTGCGCCCACAATGACGAGCGACTTTGGAAATTCTTTCAGGCTGAGAATCTCGATGTTGGTGAGCACGTGATCGCTGGCCTCGAGGCCGGGCAGCATACGGGCTTCCGAGCCAGTGGCAAGAATCACGTTCTTCGCCTTGAGATGGCTGGCCTTGTTATCGTTCACGACTTCGACAGTCAACAAACCATTCTGCGCAGGGCCGGTCAGTTTCCCGTAGCCTTTCACGGTCTCGACCTTGTTTTTCTTCATCAGGAACTCGAGGC
>PLKR01000483.1:8864-9579 GCA_003140655.1 Acidobacteriaceae bacterium
GGAATGCAGCCCACGTGCAGGCAGGTGCCACCGAGAAAGCCGTCTTTTTCGATGAGTGCGGTTTTCAGGCCCCACTGGCCCGCGCGAATGGCGGCGGTGTATCCGGCGGGTCCGCTGCCGATGATAGCGACGTCATAAACAGTTTCAGGCAAAGGAATCGTCCTCAGTAGGAACAGATGACTAAAGGCAAACGAATGATTCTAGAACAGGCTGGCGAGTGAGGACAAACGGATCGAGGAACTCCTCTTGAGGACTCAAACAGTGCCGGCGGCAAAGGGATCCTTCGACTCCGCAGCAGCTTCGCTTCGCGAAGCTGCTACTCCGCTCAGGAGGACAGGCGCTCGGAACGGCGGAACCACTTAGTTATTCTCGTTACTAGCGCGCTTCCACGAGATCAGCTCGCCGATGGTTGAACTGGTGCTGGAGACAGGTTGTTTGTAAGCCTCGACCTCGGTGCGGGAAGCCTCTTCGCCGACGGCGCGGATGCTGAGTCCGACTTTCTTTTCTTCCGCGCTCATCTTGATGATCTTGAAGTCNNCCGCGATTTCCACGAACGCACCGAACGCGGCCACGCGCAGCACTTTGCCGTGAATCACATCGCCCACGTGATGTTTCTCGAAGAAAGTTTCCCAGACATCGGGCTGCAGCTGCTTCACTCCCAGAGACAGACGCCGCTTGTCCGGTTCAATGGCCAGCACTACGGCTTTCACGCGAT
>PLKR01000063.1 GCA_003140655.1 Acidobacteriaceae bacterium
GAAGGTGCGCTTGAACCAATTGTTCGACTCGTGCCGCGACTTCGCTTATCTGTACTTCCCCGGACTGGCCGGGTGCCACGAGCAGTGTCGTCGAGGAAATTACCGGCTTGAGTCTTGAAGCGCTATCGAAGTTCTGCAACTCCCTGACAATACGGCTTGCGATGACCTCAAATCCTTTGGCGTCGGTGCCGGCGACAATGAAAAAGGTCTCTACAGGCTCTGCATCGCTCATCGAGGGTAGGAGCACATCCTGCCCAGGACGAATGCAGCGCTCAAGAACCTTCCTTGTCTCCAGCAGGATATCCGCCTGAACCACTACCTCGACCGCGGCCACGTCCACCGCAATGAGGGTCACGCACCCCGCCTCTAGGTTTGGCGCGGTGAAAACATGCGCACACAATTTGGCAAGTGAGAATACTGGCAGGGTAAAGTAAAAAGTGCTGCCGTGTTCCAGTTCGCTTTCCACCCAGATCCGACCGCCATGCCGTGACACCAGCTCTTTCGAAATGAACAGCCCAAGACCCAAACCGCTGCGGCTTGCTTCGGCTGTGCTTTTCACCTGTGACAGACGGTCGAAGATGATCTCGCGGTTTTCCGGGCTGATTCCACATCCCGTATCGGACACTGAAAGACACAAAAACCCTTCGTCTTCCGCGGAAGTCCGAGTCTGGACCGTAACGGTTCCACTTGCGGGCGCAAACTTGATTCCGTTATCGATCAGGTTGATGAGAATTTGTCGTACACGCGCCGGGTCTGCCCAAATAAACGGAAGACCCGGCGCAACGTGGGAACGCAGGCTGATATTTTTCACTGTGGCATTCGTAAGGCATGTGCTGAGAACGTCGTCGATCAGCTTGGTTAAGCTTAGATGCTGGGGCTCTACCGTGAGTTTATGTGTGTCGACGCGGGTTATGTCGAGGAGATCGCTGACCATACTCTTCAGTTGTTTCACATTGTCTAGCGCAAACCTCAGGTGCTCGTGCTGGTCGGGAGTCAAATCGCCAAATACGCCATCCAATAAATTGGTTGTGAAAAGATAAATCGCCGTCAACGGAGTACGGAGTTCGTGCGAGACGTGAGAAAGAAGCTTTTCTTGAAGGCACTCGCGCTCCTGCCGGGCTTCTTCCAGCACGGTCGCGATTTTCCTCTGCTCGGTCACATCTTGCACGATGACGGCAAAGCCGCGAGCGAGACCCGCATCTTCCAACGCTGTAATGTTGACATTGGCCCAGAACTGCTTCCGGTTTCCCCGGACCCGCCATCCCTCGTCTTCCGCGCGGCCTACTTCCAGAGCCTTGTGTAGCTGTTTCTCGGGTACGCGATTCTGAATATCGTCTCGAGTGAAGATGTACGAGAAGTTCTGGCCCATGATCTCGGCTGCAACGTATCCCAATAAGCGCTCCGCTCCGCCATTCCAACTGGTCACACGTCCAGTTGAGTCCATTGTGAAAAGCGCGTAATCCCTAACGCCCTCCACCAGCAACCGAAATCGTCCATTGGTCTCCGCCAGCTTTGCCTCGAGGATCGCGCCGTAGCGTTGCCGGAGAAATGCGTGACCCAGGGCAAAAAGCAAGTCGCCAGATGCCCGGAGGATTGTGTTGCTCACAGGGCGCTGCTCTCTGGCCAATTCCCATAGTCGCTGCGCGGAAACACCAAAGTCCTTCGCCACGCGCCGCAAGGATAATGGTTCGGGGTATCGATCGAATACTTGCCCCGCAATGATGGCCCCAAAGCGCTGCTCGCCCAATAGGAGGGGAACCGTGACATGGGCTAAACCAGCTCGGTCGCGCATCATCACCACTCCACCTGTTCGCAAGGCCTCCGCAACCGCAGTACAAGGCACACACGTCGTTATGCAGAAGGGACATCCGGAACTCCAGCCCCGTGCAGCGTCACGAACCAGCCGCCAGACCGGCTGTGCATTGTGACATTTTCCTAGTACTTGGCCCTGGGAGTCGGTTAATGCGACTGCCACTCTCAGCGTTCGGCCATACATCGTCAGAATTTCGCTCCAAGCGTCGAAATCGAGCAACTCGGTCCGCAATGTGGCCGAGACCTCCGTATTGCCGCTTTCATGTAGCAGGCCACTATCCCAGTGGGAGAGTAAGGGAGTCGCTGGCGGCAAATATTGGCCTGCGTCAACTCGTCGGGGTGCTTCTGAAGTCATTCTTTGTCCTGTTCGGTGACGGCGCCGTTTATTCGGTTCGGGAGAGAGAACCTTGTGGGGGCTCGGCTCAAGAGACTGGAATAGCTCTGCAGCGACAACGCGGGGACCCGGTTCTGTTCCAGGGGTACCAAAGAGATACCCCCTTGGCCGATCACAAACTCGCGAGTATCGAAGGAATGTTTACTCCCCCGGGACTTGACTACCGAAATGCAGCGGTGAAGCGAATTGTTGATTTCCACCAGGCTTAACAGGATGAGATTATCGACGATAGAGCTGAGCGGAAAATCCGGCATATATGATGAGATCCCGAGGAACTCTGGATTCTCATAATTGAAGAAGGTCGTCATCAAACGCTGCTTGCTGTAGGCCACCATGGCGTGGAAGAAATCGCGGTACACGCCGATTTCGCCGATGGCAGTGCTGTAACTTGTCATGCCATCAATCACCATCCGCTGTATGTCATGCTCCTCGACGAGATGGACGATGCGAGCATAGTGTGAATCAATATCCAACTCTTGAGGGCTCTCGAACAGAATTCGGATCGTTCCGTCGGCGACCTGTTCTTCCAGGTTCAGCCCCAGAGTCTGAGCATTACGAATGATTTGCGCTGGGTGCTCATCTAAGGAAATGAGTAAACCCCTCGTTTTTTGCTTCAGAGATCCTTCCCTCAGAATCTGNNACCCCGATGACTGACCGCATGGTGCTGGACGTGGGCTGCTTCGATTTAGCAAGGAGAGGCGCCTGAACGCGACGGAAAATCTCCAAGCCCCGGCCCCCCGTGATCTGCATAGTGTGTTCTCCAGCCTCATAATCCTGGCCCCGGCTCTTCAGGATCTCCAGGCTCCGCTGTATGCGTCGACCATGCCGTTCGCGGCCTAACTGAATGACTGTATCGGCGAGAAAATCGGTCGTTTCCGCAGTAGCAATCGAATCGCGCGCGTTGCCAAGCTCGAGAGAAAACATGGCAGTGAGATTCTCTCGGTTCAACGACTCGATCAACTGTTGTAACAATTCGCGGTACGTGCGGTGTACGGAGATGCTGTCATCTGGATTAGTGTTTAACAACCCGACGCCGTCTACGAAAATCCTCTGCGCGCCCATTTCGCTCGCGGTTTCGAGCAGCAGGCTGTCCGGCGAGCGCAGTTCCTGCTCGAAAACCTGCGGACTGGTAAAGATGATTTGCAGCTTCTTCTGTTGCTGCAGTTCATCCAGATTCCAGCCGAATCCGGCAGCGTCTCGTATGAGTTTATCGGGGTTTGTCTCAAACACCACGATCAGCCCAGGCTCGTTATGTTGGGCGATCCCACGAAAGATAAACTCCGAGCCAAGCAAAGTCTTTCCGCTTCCCGTCACGCCCTGCACCAGGATCACATTGGTCCTCGGGATCCCGCCCAGTAGGATAGAATCAAGGCCCTTGATGCCAGTCTTAATCAAAGCGTCTTCAGACATAACGGCCTCTCTTCACTCTAGACTTAGCTCGCTTGTTGTTCTCGTCCCGAATCCGACCACAGGGTCTTCAATCGTTCTGCCAGCTGTAGGCGCCCGGAACGACTCTCCGACAGGCTAATAAGCAGCCGAAGGCAGTACCACCGTCCAGCATCCATCGAAGCTAGGATTCGGTAAAAACACACTCCCTGAGACGGCCGCGAACGTTCGATGAGCTTCTCGCGTTCCAGTCGGTCAAGCACGTCACTAACTACTCTGCTTTCATATCCAATAAGCCGTGCGATCCGGTCGGCACTAGTGAGACTGGCTCCGTGACGGTACACGAACATCAATATATCCCACTCACTCAGCAGTGAAATGCCCACGCCATCTAAGCAATTTTGGACTGAGAGCTCCATAGACTTTTCGCTCTCGATGGTCACAGACCGGACCGAGCTGCCAGCAGCTTTTCTGCTCGGCCAGTGTGGAGGACCTTGTAGACCTGGGTCAGGAGCGAGTGCAGCGTAAACGGCTTTTCGAGCAACACGGTATCACGATCGAGGACGCCATGATCGTCGATCAGATCATTGTTGTAGCCTGACATATACAGTACCTTGACTCCACTTTGGGCAGTTAAACGCTTCGCCAGTTCGCGACCGTTCATTCCCGGCATGACGACATCGGTTAACAGCAGATGAATGCGGCCACGGTGCTTTTTCGCAAGCTCGAGAGCTGCCCCAGCGTTGGGAGCATCAAGCACGGAGTACCCGTTGCTCTCCAGGCAAATGCGGGCCAGCATGCGTAAGGGTTCCTCATCCTCGACTATAAGAATGGTTTCTGTCCCAAGAAGAATCGTCTCGAGGGCTTGGGGCGGCGGAAAAGGTTTGGCGCCGTCGCCAAGCCGCGGCAGGTAGAGCCTGAAGGCTGTCCCCCCTCCCAGCGCGCTGTGGACCCTGATGTGCCCTGCATTTTGTTTCATGATGCCGTAGACCGTGGACAGTCCCAGTCCCGTTCCTTTGCCGGCTTCCTTTGTAGTAAAGAACGGCTCAAAGATGTGGAGTTGAGTCTTCTCGTCCATGCCGCAACCGGTGTCGCTGACGCTCAGCATGACATAGGGGCCGGGGGTCACGTGCACGTTCTGGCGGGCATAGGTTTCGTCCAGTTCGACGTTGGCTGTCTCAATGCACAGGCTGCCACCATGGGGCATGGCGTCGCGGGCATTCAAGGCCAAATTCATCAATATCTGCTCAACCTGCCCGGGATCCATCTTTACCCGTCCCAAGTCCAGGCTGCGCTTGAATGTGATCTCGATGTCCTCGGCGATCAAATGGTGCATCATCTTCTCAACCTCTGAGGTGGCTGCGTTCAGGTCGAGAACCACTGGCTGGATGACTTGCTTCCGGCTGAAGGCCAAAAGTTGTCGAATCATGGCGCCTGCGCGATGACCAGCCTTGGTAATTTCCTCGGCATGCCTGTGGTCTGGATCTCCAACAGGCAGCTTTATTTGAAGAAGATCGCTATATCCGAGGATTATGGTGAGCGTGTTGTTGAAGTCATGGGCTATTCCCCCTGCCAACTGACCCACAGCTTCCATCTTTTGCGCTTGGCGGAGCTGATCCTCTAAGAGCTTACGTTGGGTCACATCTTCGTTCATCCCTTCATACCGAAGCAGGACACCATCTTTGGAAATGGCTCGGACATTTGCGCAGACCCACATTTTGCTGCCGTCTTTGCGGTAGGCCTGGCATTCATAGTTCGTTGCCACTCCCCGCTCTCGCGCTATGCGTTTGAACTCCTCATGAGACTTGGGATCGACATAAACTTGCTGAGTAATATCGGTGACACTCGCCACGAGATCTTGGGGAGAGTCGTAGCCAAGCATACTCGCCATCGCTGGATTGACACTCATGTAGCGTTCTTCGGGCGTGCTCTGAAAGATGCCGACGACAGCATTTTCCACGATGTCACGGTATTTCTGTTGCGCCTGGAGAAGCTGATCCTCCAACAGCTTGCGGTCGGTTATGTCTTCGAAGCTACCTTCATAACGGACGATGGTGTTTCCCTCGCGAACCGCTTGAGCGCTACTCCAGAGCCAGATTTTACTGCCGTCCTTGCGCTGGACTTGCAGCTCAAAATGCTTCACGAGTCCCTGTTCTCGCAGCAGATGCCTAAACTCTTCCCAGCGTGTAGGATCCACAAAGATTTGGGATTGACTGTCCGCGATACCGGCAATCAATTCTCCCGGGGAATCGAAACCAAACATCCGAGCCATGGCTGGATTGGCACTCAGCAGGCGTCCATCAGGAGTGTTCTGATACATTCCAACAATCGCTTCTTCAAAAATGAGTCGGTATTTCCTTTCCGCCCGTCTCAGAGCCTGTTCAGACTGCCTTTGTTTGGTGATATCGTGCACGACAACCATCTGCGCCTCATGCCCGCCAAATGCCAGGCCGTGGCAAATTACCTCGACATCGACGAGTCGGCCGTCTTTTCGCAGATGTCTCCACTCGCCCGAGTGCTGTACTCCCGCGCGAGTTCGAGCTACATCCTCAAAAAGATGGGGCACATGTTCTGGGGGATGAATGTCCGTTAGCAGCGTGCGCAAGAACTCATCTCGAGAATATCCGTAGTGCTCGACAGCGGCATCGTTGACCTCGATACAGTGGAGGGTTTTCAGATCGTAGACCCACATTGGTTCTGGGTGCTTGATAAATAACTTGCGGAAGCTGACTTCGGTTTTTCTCAGGACATGTTTCTCTTGTGACGCGGCGCGTGCGACGCCGGGCAAACCCCCTGGAGTTACTTGGATTTTTTCAGAATGCGACATCAGAACTCCTA
>PLKR01000642.1 GCA_003140655.1 Acidobacteriaceae bacterium
TTGGATTGGCTGGGGCAAGCCTACGAGGCGGCCGGGAAGGGCAAGAAGCTGGGTTGATTCCGGCAGGAATCCCAAAGCTTGTGATCGAGACTGCCTTGCCGTATACTAAGTTCGAACGAACGTTCGAATCACTTGCATCGTCCGCATCGTTAAGACCATGGGAAGTCCATCGACAGCAGCCCGAGTTTCCGCGCCGCGGCGGCACCGCGCTGTGCCTGCGGCAGCCACGCGCTTTGACCGGCGCCTGGCGGAAATCCTCACCCATGCAACTGAGGTCTTCCGCAAGAAAGGATACGAGGGCGCCTCGATGCGCGATCTTTCGCGTGCGAGCGGCATGTCGCTGGCGGGACTTTATTACTACTTCGAGTCGAAGGAGCGGTTGCTCTTTCTGATCCAGAAACACACGTTCACAACCATCGTGCAGCGGCTGAAGGCTCGGCTGGAGGGAGTAAGCGATCCGGAAACGCAGATCCGCATCTTCATTCTCAATCATCTGGAGTATTTCTTGGCGAATCCGGCAAGCATGAAAGTGCTGTCGCATGAGGCCGAAGCGCTGAAGAATGGATTCGCTTCAGAAGTCGCGGCTATCAAGCGCGAATACTACCGCATCTGCGTGGGGTTGCTTGACGATCTGAAGCGCGCCCGGGGATTGCAATTCTCCACCCGCATCGCGGTACTCAGCCTGTTCGGCATGATGAATTGGATCTATACCTGGCACAACTCGCGGGTCGATGCCGACGCGGAGCAACTCGCGGGTGAAATGAGCGACATTTTTCTGCGCGGCGTGATGACGGGCGCTAAGGGCCGCAGATAGGCACCGCAACAGCCGGAGAGTGGGCGATGGACGGTTCTTGGGAATAAGATCGGGATTGAGTCTTGACGTCGAAGAATAGATCTAAAGCTTGCAAAGACAAAAGGAGTCACAGATATGGCGACCACAATGCAGCCGACGACCGGCGAAACCACCAAACAGCTTGTCAACTACCGCAAGGACGGCGGCGTAGCGGTGATCGAGATGTGCGATCCGCCGGCCAATACTTACACCTACGAGATGAACCGTCAGCTCGATGAGGCGATTCTGCGCGCGCGCATGGAGAATGACGTCTACGTCATTTTACTGACTGGGGCGGGCGACAAGTTCTTCTCCGCCGGCGCCAACATCAAGATGCTTTCCAGCGTCGATCCGACTTTTAAGTATTACTTCTGCCTGCACGCCAACGAAATGCTGCTGCGGTTGGAACACACGCCCAAGCTGGTGATTGCGGCGATCAACGGCCACTGCGTCGGCGGCGGCCTAGAGATTGCGATGGCCGCCGACATTCGCATCGCACGCAAAGATGCGGGCAAGATCGGTCTGCCGGAAGTGAATCTGGGCGTGCTTCCCGGCACCGGCGGCACGCAGCGGCTCTCGCGGTTGGTGGGGAAGAGCAAGGCGATCGAACTGATGGTCACGGGCAATACCTTTTCGTTTGAAGAGGCGCAGGAGCTCGGCATCGTCAACGACATCTATGAGCGCGATGGTTTCATGGAGAACATGATGGAGTATGCCAAACAGTTCTGTCCGCCGAACAAAGCGGCCAAAGCCGTGGGACGCATCAAGCGCGCAGTGCAGACGGGATGGGAGATTCCCATGGAGTCGGCGCTGGCGGTGGAGCGCGAGAACCAGCAGATTTTGTTTCAGAGCGAAGATGCAAAGGAAGGCCTGGCGGCGTACGTGGAGAAGCGGCCGGCGGTTTTCAAGGCGAAATAGATGCTTGCGGCCAAAGTAAGAATTGAACCCGGGCAGCTACTGATCGATGGCCAGTGGGTTGATGGTGCGAGGACATTCGACACCATCAATCCAGCTACGGGCGAAGTGTTGACTCAGATCGCGGAGGGTTCCAGCGCCGACGTTGATCGCGCGGTCGAAGCTGCTCGCCGTGCCCTCGAAGATCGTAACGGCCAATGGCGAAAGCTCTCGGCCAGCGAACGCGGACGCTTAATCTGGAAGCTCGCCGACCTACTGGAAAAAAATATCGACGAATTCGCCGAGCTTGAGACCCTCGACAACGGCAAACCGATTTTCGAGTCGCGCTACGTCGATATGCCGATGGTGGTTGATGTTCTGCGGTATTACGCGGGCTTGACGACCAAGATCCACGGCGAGACGGTCAATACCCTTGAAACTGCTTTTACCTACACGCTTCGCGAACCGGTGGGAGTAGTGGGGTTGATCGTTCCATGGAACTTTCCGCTGTTGCTGGCTTCGTGGAAGGTTGGTCCAGCGCTGGCTTGTGGCAATACTATCGTTTGGAAGCCGGCCAGCCAGACGTCGCTATCCGCATTGCGATTCGGGAAGTTGGCGATCGAAGCGGGCGTACCCGCTGGAGTCTTAAATATTGTCACCGGTCCGGGAACAGTGGGAAAGGCAATGGTGAAGCACGCGGGAATCGACAAGATCGCTTTCACCGGCTCGACCGTGGTCGGCCAGGAAATCATGCGGAGCGCGGCCGACACGGTGAAGCGCATCACGCTGGAACTCGGCGGGAAATCGCCGAACATTGTCTTCGCCGACTCCGACATCGACAACGCAGTCAAAGGCGCGATCACAGGCATCTTCTACGGTAAGGGCGAGGTCTGCAACGCGGGCTCGCGGCTGTTTCTCGAAAGCAAGGTGAAGGACGAGTTCACCGAAAAACTGGTGGCCCGCGCGTCTAAGATGCGTCCAGCGGACCCACTCGATCCGAAGACCCGGCTTGGAGCGATCGTCAGCCAGGAGCAGATGCAGACTGTGCTGGGCTACATCGAAGCTGGCAAGAAGGATGGCGCCAAGCTGGTGGCTGGCGGCAATCGCGTCGCGGTGGACGGCGGCAAGGGCTTTTTCATCGAGCCGACCATCTTCGGCGACGTCAAAAACAACATGACGATTGCGCGGGAAGAAATCTTTGGTCCCGTGCTTTCGGTGCTGACCTTCGACGACATCGACGAAGTCGTCGAACAAGCGAACAACAATCCTTACGGTCTTGCGGCGGCGGTGTGGACCCGCGACGTAAAGAAAGCTCACAGCGTGTCCCGGAGATTGAAGGCCGGGACGGTATGGATCAACACCTACGGATTGATGGACGCATCGCTACCCTTCGGCGGCTACAAGAGTTCCGGCTTCGGCCGTGAACTCGGAGCCCACGCAATCGAGCATTATACGGAGTTGAAAACAGTTTGGCTGAATATGGCTTAGGAGCGGCATTATGCCAGGAAAAGTAGCAAAGATCGGAACGTTTAGCGACTGGGAAGGCATGTTCAACGACTGGCGCAAAGATATTGGCGTCAATACGGCGGATATCGAGGCCTTCCACTTCGACACGCTTTACGGCGCGATCGATACGGAGGAGATCGAATTCGGTTCGTATAAGGGCCGGCGCAAATGGGAGAACCTGCGGCAGATTCCCACGCAGCAGATGCGCGACGCGCTGATGAATATGATCGTTTATCAGGGCGACACCGAGTTCGCCAGCGTCGAGCAGCAACGCAATCTTCTGGAAAATGCGCCCACTGACTGGGATCGCCGTGCCATCACGCGCGTCATGATTGAAGAAATGCGTCACGGCTGGCAGATGTGCGCCCTGCTGGTAGATCATTTCGGCTATTCGGGCAAGGTGGAGGCGCAGAAGATGCTGGAGCGCCGCGCCTTCGAGAACAAGCGATTGCTCGGCGCATTCAATGTCGATGTTGACAACTGGATGGACTTCTTCACCTACACCGACTTCGTCGATCGCGACGGAAAATTCCAGTTGCAAATGCTGAAATATTCGGCCTTTGCTCCTCTGGGACGGTCGATGTCATACATGCTGCGCGAAGAAGCATTTCACATGGGCACGGGCAACGATGGCCTGCGACGCATCGTGGAAGCGGGCGTAATCCCAGGATGGCTGATTCAGAAGTATCTCAACAAGTGGATTTCAAGTTCTTACGACCTGTTCGGTACCGACCACTCGTCGTCGGCGCACTGGGCCTATGTTTGGGGTGTGAAGGGTCGCTACGACGAACCCAAGAACGAGCACGCGCCCGACCTCGACGATCTGAACGACTATAACCGGAATCTTTATCGCGACGAGGTGGCGGGTCTGATTGAACGCTTTAACGGTGCTTTGAAGCCAGGCCAGCCAAAGCTGTACGCGCCGCATATCAAGTTCAATCGCGAGATCGGGCGCTGGGCGGGACAGAAGTTCCATGCGCAGACGGGCGAATCGCTCGACGATCGCGCCTACACAGAACACCTGAAAGACTACATGCCGTCTGCGGAAGACAAGAAGCTGCTGCTGGAGATCATCGGCACCGAGAAGAAATGGATTGCGGAGAAGACCGGTGCACGAGATCCGCTGGCCAGCATCGGCGAGGTTAGGAAGTCGGCGATCAATCTTTGACGCGGAGCGTTCTTACCACGGTGGCTCGAAGGAAATCGCGATGATGACTGCCGTGGAATTGAAACTCGCCCGGCTTACGGTTGATATCAGCCCTCCCGTGGGTCGAATTGTATTGCGCCATGCTCCGCTGAACGTCATCGACATTCCGATGATGGAAGAGTTGGGGCAGGCACTGGGAGAGATCGAAGCGCGTTCGGATATTTCTACAGTGGTGCTAGGGGGCGACGGTCGGGGATTTTCGGCTGGCGTCGATGTGGCAGCGCACGCTCCTGACAAGGTCGAGGCCATGCTGCTCAAGTTCCACGCGGTGATTCGCGCTCTGGTTGGCAGCAAGAAGATAACGATTGCCGCTGCGCACGGACATTGCCTGGGCGGTGGGGCGGAACTGGCGATGGTTTGCGACGTGGTGTACACGACCGCTTCGGCGCAGTGGGGATTTCCAGAGATCAAGCTGGGCTGTTATCCGCCCGTGGCTTGTACGGCGCTGGCTGCGCTGGTGGGGCAGAAGCGGGCCGCGGAACTGATCCTTACCGGACGGACGATTAGCGGCATTGAGGCAGCGGAGATGGGGCTGGCAAACCGCGCTGTTCCCGATGAAGAACTCGCGGCCGTGGTCGACCATACCGTGCAGGAGCTCCTCAGGCTGAGTCCCGCGGCGTTGGCGGTGACCAAGAAGGCCATTTACGCATGGGAGGCGATGCACTTCGACAAAGGGCTGGCGCGCGCCGAAAAGATTTACGTGGAAGAGTTGATGAAGACGGCGGACGCGCAAGAGGGCATTCGCGCCTTCATGGAAAAGCGCACGCCGCAATGGACGGGGAACTAGCCGGCGGCAACATACGCATGGATTACGAGATCACGCCTGAAGAAGTGAAGATGAAGCTCGATCGGGGCGAACTGTTCACGCTGCTCGATGTCCGCGAGCCGTGGGAGTTTGAAGCAGCGCACATGGCCGAAGCGAAGCTGGTGCCGATGGGAGACGTCCCATCCCGCGCGCACCAGGAACTGGATCCGGAAGATCACATCGTGGTGATCTGCCATCACGGCGTGCGCTCGATGAATGTGACCGCGTGGCTGCGGCAGCAGGGATTCGAGAAAGCACAATCCATGCGCGGGGGTATCGACGCGTGGTCGCGGGGGGTAGATGGGAAAGTGCCGACATACTGAGGCAATTAGCAGTGAGCAATCGGCAATTAGCCAAACCGGGCCCGCGCGAGCCAGTTCGGACATATTCGTGGCTAAATGCTAATTGCCAATTGCTAACGGCCTGATCTCATGAAAAAAGAACTCGTCGACCTCAAGATAAATGGCCGCACCCACGAGCTTGCCATTGAGCCGAGCGCGCTGCTGCTGGACGTATTGCGACAGGACTTGGGTCTCACAGGCTCCAAGCGCGGCTGCGATGAATCGTCGTGCGGAGCGTGTACCGTGTTGGTGGATGGTGTTGCCATGATGTCTTGCACGCTGCTCGCGGCGAGTTGCCAGGAGCAGGAGATCACGACCGTCGAAGGCGTGAGCGAGCACGGCAGTCTGGCGGCGATTCAAAAAGCATATGGCGACTGGGGTGGAGCGCAGTGCGGCTTTTGTACGCCGGGATTCATGATGACGGTGAAATCGCTGCTGGCGGAGAATCCTGATCCGTCGGAAGCCGAGGTTCGCACGGCATTGAGCAGCAATCTGTGCCGCTGCACCGGGTACAGCCAGATGTATGCGGCGATCCGGTCGGCGATTGCAGCGGAACAGCAGGGAACTGCTAAGTGACG
>PLKR01000216.1:0-739 GCA_003140655.1 Acidobacteriaceae bacterium
CCATACCCGTCAGCCGCTTGGTCACGATCGATCTCGAAATGTTTTCTCCGAGCAAGCTAAATAGGAAAAGCCGCCTCAACTGGAGATTGAGCTCGCCTGGGTCAAAGGCGGGCATTTCTCGCACCACGCCGGCGAACTCCTGTTCTCCCGGGACGTCCTCGACCTCAAGCACCTTAGCGGTGGCTCTGAGGGTTTCATGGAGTTTGTGCGCCATTGCGTCCATGCGCCGGCGAAGAGATTCGGTTTGTTCCTGAACCGTCCATGTCACGGCGTTGCGCACGATACCTTCAGTTGCCTCGTCGCCGGCGCCTTGCTTGGACCATGACTCGACCACAGTAGCCGCGGCAAAGCGCAATGTCCGCGTACCTGAAAACTCCAGGTCGTTCGCCACGCCTCGCGCAATCTTCTTCATCTCCTCAAGGCGGCCACTGGCCTGACGCAATTCCGCTTCGACGACACGCAGTTGTTCNNAGCGCTCCCAGCTTGCGCCGGATGGAGCGCAGCTTCAATTCCTGACGCCGACTGTACAAGGGAGCGATGTCTTCTTCGAACCACTGAGCCACGAGATCTTTGCTGTCGGCCATCACGCTGACGGCGCGCACCGCGAGGTCCAGGTTCAACTCTTCTTTAATGTGTTCCTTCACATATCCAATAACCCGCGAGCGATCTTCGAGCGTCAAGAGGTCCGCCTTGCTCAACAAGACCATGGCCGGAATTGCCGCATCATAGAGAATCTGAA
>PLKR01000216.1:756-1084 GCA_003140655.1 Acidobacteriaceae bacterium
TCGCGAAGGCGAGGCGAAGGGAGCTGAACTAAGATTCTGGTTACATGCTTCTCGTTTCCAGGATTGAGCTGCTCCGCCACAAACTCCGGCAAGTGTGCAATGTCAAACCGTTCGGGAGTCTGATTGGCAAACCAGACATCGACCGCCGGAGTCTTGCCGTACAGCAAGCGAGTTGGAACCGCAGTGATCGGAGTGACTCCCACCGGAAGCACATCTATCCCGAGCATCGCGTTCAGCAGAGACGACTTGCCCGAACTGACGCGTCCAAAGATGGCGATTTCGAAACTGTTGTCTTCCAAGCGATCCAGAATCATCGACAACGTGGACC
>PLKR01000216.1:1153-3210 GCA_003140655.1 Acidobacteriaceae bacterium
AGCCGCGCATGTATTCGGGCTTTAGTTCCTCAGTGGCAATATCCACGAAAGTGAGATATGAATGCAACGAACGTGAAACAGGGATATCCGTTGTCGGTCGTTCCATTCCTTGTCCATCAAGCACGCGAATTAACTGAGCTCGAATGCGGCCGATGTAGTCCTCAATCACACGCCGCTGGGCTGGACTCAGATCAGGAACATATTGCGGGAAGGCTAACTTGGATGTTGAGACATTGAGGGCGCTCTNNGCTCTCCATCTCCGCCAGCAGCTTGTCAATGTGGCGACAGGTCACGCTGAGGCGCCGCTCGTGATTCGAATTGAGCGAATTGGACTCGCCCGTCACCTTGCAACTCCCCCGTTCATGCGAAAGTCGATGTACAGCGGCGAGATCTTGATGTGTTCCTCGGAGCGGTACTTTGGACAAGTTGCCATATCGATTAATGCAATAATCGCTCCAGGATTCCCCCCGCTGAATTCCAGAACTTTGTCGAGGAATTCGCTGATGTTCGTGCCTGACAGGCNNCGCTGATGAGCAAATTGCTCGGCGGTTGCGTCGTCGAAATTGCGAATTTCACACTTCTGCGAACGGTCGCCATAAAGCGGCTGGAGAAAACCCGTGTCTTCCATGTGGCTGGAGCGCGCCACCGCGTTCACCGGAGTCGAGCCCCATCCCATGACTTCGCGAACGGCCGATGCAAACGAGTACGATGGTCGCTTGAGATGGTCGAGCACAATCGAGTACTCGCCTTCTCTCAGCGAATCCATCACAATTCCTTTCAGCGAGACTGCGGATTTAGTTGTGATCCCATCCTCATCGCGAAACGCTTTGGTGGCACGGGGACTCTGCAATCGCAGTAGACTACGCGCGAGACTGCGAAACATCACGTTGGTCGTCGCTGAGTCTTCGCAATAGAGAACAGACCGAAACGGGGGCAGCACATTACCGAGCAGAAGTGTTTTGCCAACTCCCGATGGTCCGTAGATGAGAAACGGCCGCCTCTTCGCCAGGAACTGGTCGATTCGTTGGCGTTCCTCTTCACGATCGAAAATGAAATCCGGAATCATTGGTTCCGTTCGCGGCCGGCCTCGTCTTGCCCTTTTCGCCTTACGGCAAGCAGCAATCGTAGAACATGATCTTTAGTCTGAATCGACGCGGGCGCGGCCTCCCGCCGCTCGATCTCTTCGTTGATCGAAGGCAAGGCAACGTCCAGATGCTTTTCGAGCCATCCTTGAATCTCCCCTTGCAATAGCCAATCTGATGCGGGCAAGACCTTGATCATCCGCTTAACCGCAAGTTCCTTGTTTCCTCGATCCGTAACGGCCAAAGCAATCGTGCCCGCCCTTGCAGCAATCTCCGGGTCGCTGTCGTGGAGCAAGGCTGCGACCTTACACCAGTCTTCATTGCACAACTGCAGGCATTCGAGAAGGCGCAAAGCGCATCTGCGCCGACGCTGGCTTTGCGGCCGTTCATTGGAGCCTGACGGATCAGGAGTTCTAGCTGCATCGATCAAGGCAGAATGAGCTAGCTCGCCAGCCTTCCGAAGGGCGTCCTCGGCAAAGCTGCGGCAGAAATCATCCTCCAATGCTTCAATCAACTCGGGCACAGCCTCCGGACGCCGGAACTCGCCCAGCGTTTCGATGGCTCCCACCAAACGTTTCCGCTGCAAAACATGCCGCAGAGCTTCGAAAACGTCTTCGGTGTGCCATGCGCCCAGGGCTCGTGCAGCCGTGTTTTTCACCGTCTCCTCCCCGTGCGCCGCGATTGGATCTACGATTTGCTCCGCCGAAGCCAAATAGTCGAGCAAGACGTCCTTGGCTCCAAGTTCGGCAAGAGCACGCACTGCCCGTTGACGCGGCACAAAGATGCCACTGGGTTTGCCCTGCAGAAGGAAACGCTGCAGCGGCGTGATGGCTTTTATGCCGCAGGCTACGAGCATGTCAACTCCCAATTCACCCTCGTGAAGGGAGTTCAGGCTCTGGACGAGCGCTTCGATTTCCTCATCGGAAAGATCGCGAAATGCTTGGCTGCTTCTCTCCACCAGAGCCCGACTCCTAT
>PLKR01000467.1 GCA_003140655.1 Acidobacteriaceae bacterium
CGAGATGGTTTGGCCGATCAATGAAGAAGGCCTGCCCCGTACGCGACAATGTTAGGCGGCTAAACTGCGGCAAGTCAATGCATTGCGGGGTATATGTACGGCGACGGCAAAAGCGCTACACCCCCACCCCTGGACCCACCACGGAACCCGAACCCAGGGGCCGCCCGCGAGTGGTGTTGCGAGGGGGCAGGGATAGCCTACGAGCGGGAGTGCGCTGGAATTAGGGCCGCGCCTCATTTTGGGACTGACCGGAGCTGCTCAGATCAAGGTCCAGGCGGATCCGCACGACCCAGAGTTTGGCGGCAGTCCAGTTTAGCGCGGACGATCAAATACAAGTTATCGGGAATGGCCTTTGTTTTCCTCGTGCCTAGCGGATGGTGATGTCCTGATGGAGATCGCTGCCGTTCACTTGCACACCGACGAACCCAACGTACTCTGTCTTAGTGCCGTCGTCAGACCAAACGGTCTCCACGCCTATCAATTGATACGAGTTATTGTTGAGTTGGAATTTATACGATCCGTCATGTTCTGTATTCATTGACGCCAACCTACTTCTGACGGCACAATTAAAGGAATCCATGCCACTTGAGATGCAATCACTCAGCTTGTCAAAATTTTCGGCTGGAGGAACAGGTCAACACCTGTTCCTCCGCCTCGTACCTAGTCCATTTCCCGCACCTGGCCCTCATCCGCGCGAATTCCCGCACCAGAAGCCACCGCAGACTCCGCCTTCTTCTTCTGCCAATCCGCCTCGGCTAGCACCGTGATCGCATCCAGTTTCTTCTTCTTCAAGCCGGCGTTGATTCCCGGCAGTTCTTTCTGTGCCAGCTTCTGGAAGTCATCGATCGCATCTTGCAGTTCATGACCCAGCGACTTCGTCCGTGCCACCTGGTAATCCGTGGGCTTGCCGTCATATCCCGTCATCGCGCCATAGAGTTGCCCAAGCAGTTCGCGAATGCGTTCTTCGCCGGTAATCATGCCGCCTTCTTTGGTGGCCACGATCTTCGAGCGGAGCGCGTCACAATCCGCGGCAAGCTTCTGCAATTGCTGGCGCAGCGGATCTTTCTCCGCGAGCTTGGCCGCCCGCGAGCTAGCCCCGTCACGCACTCCTTCGATCGCTTCTACTCCAAACGTCATGTGCTCTAGCTCTTTGTAAACTTTCATCGAGAGCTCGAACTGCGCCCTGCGCTCCTCGAGTGAATACTTGGCCCGTGGGTCGATCGCAACATTCAGCTGCTCGGTGTAGGTTTGATCTCCCTTGGTTAGCTTCACCGTGTACGTGCCCGGCAGCACGCGCGGTCCCTGCGCCGCCTCAAACAGCGCCGAGGCTGCTGGCGCGACTGCCGGTGGCCTCACGTGCATTCCCCACCCAGCGCGGTTCAGCCCACGATGCTTGCTACCAGCCACCGTGTCCACCAGTTTGCCGTCCTGGTCGAAAATCTCGATCTTCAAATCGCCGAAGATGTGCCGTCCTTTCTGGTAGTACGTGATCTGTGCGTCCGCCGGCCGATTGCGTCCACGGAAAGTCTCGTCGCCTTCGGGCCAGCCTCCGCCCACGTCAAAGTATTGAATCGCAGCTCGTCCCGGAAGCAGCGTCGCCTCTTTGGTCATGACCTCCGGCGTAAGCGCGCGCAGGGGCGAGATATCATCCACGATCCAGATGCCGCGGCCGTGCGTCGCCAGCACAAGATCGGATTCCCGCGGCTGCACCACGATGTCATCGACCGCCACAGCCGGGAAGTCCGTTCCCTTGTATTGCGCCCAGCGTTGCCCGCCATCCGCTGAAATCCAGAGTCCGAATTCCGTGCCCAGGAAAAGGACATTGCGGCTGACCGTGTCTTCCTTGATCACGTGCGCATAGCCGCGCACCCCGCTCTCCTGCGCTGGAAGCGCGGTCCACGTCTGGCCATAGTCCGTGGTCCTGTAAACGCAGGGCTTCATATCTCCGAACGTGTGGCGGTCGAACGTGGCATACGCGGCGCCTTCGTCGAAGCGGCTGGCCTCGATCGTCGAGACCCACGAATTCTTCCCCAGCCCGTTGATGTTGCCCACCACGTTCGTCCAGGTCTTCGCCCCATCGCGGGTAATCTGCACATTCCCGTCATCGGTGCCGACCCAGATGATCTGACCGTTCTTCGGCGATTCCGAAATCGAATAGATGGTGGTGTGCATCTCGGCCGAGGAGTTGTCAATCGTAACGCCGCCGGATTCTTCCTGCTTCTGCTTCTCCGGATCATTGGTCGTCAGATCCGGAGAAATCCGGTCCCATGACTGCCCGTGATCGCGCGAGCGGAATAAGAACTGCGCCCCAATGTAAAGCGTCCCTTTTTCGTTGGGGCTCATGTGAATCGGAGTGTTCCAGTTGAAGCGCAGCTTCTTCTCGCCGTAATTCGGCCAGGGATGGATGTCGCGAATCTCGTGCGTGTAGCGGTTCACCCGTCCAATCTCGCCGCCCTGCGCCTCGGCGTAAAGGTAGTCGGGATCGGAAGTGTCTTCGAACATCCAGAAGCCGTCGCCGCCAAACATGTTTTCCCAGCGAGAGTTGGTGAGGCCGCCCGGATACGAGGAATCGCCCACCCACGAACTGTTGTCCTGCAAGCCGCCATAGACGTGGTACGGATCCGCATTGTCGGCGCTCACGTGATAGAACTGAGAAACCGGCAGGTTCATCTGGTGCTTCCAGCGATTACCGCCGTCTTCGCTGCGCCACAAGCCGCCATCGTCGCCGGCAATCACGATATTCGGATTCTTCGGATCAATCCACACGTCGTGGAAGTCGCCGTGCGCTCCGCCGGAGACCACATTGAAGGTCTTTCCGCCATCGTTGCTCAGCAGCAGAATGAGATCGGGCTTGAAAATCTTGTTTTCATCTTTCGGATCGACGATCAGGTTGCCGAAATAAAAAGGACGCCACACCATGTAGTTGCTGGCGTCGAGCTTGGTCCACGTCGCGCCGCCATCGTCAGAGCGGTAGAGTCCTCTGCCTTTTTCTGCTTCGATGTTGGCATACACTACCTGCGCTTTCGAGGGCGCGACTTGCACCGCGACGCGGCCCCACGGTTTCGTCGGCAGTCCCTTGGCGTTGCTGTCGTTGACTTCGCTCCAGTGGGCGCCGCCGTCAGTGGACTTGAACAGCCCGCTGCCCGGCCCTCCCGAACGGAACGTCCAGCCCTGCCGCCGGAAATCCCACATCGCGGCATAAATGGTCTTCGGTTCCTGCTTGCTGCGCGCAATCATGGCGCAGCCGCTTGAAGCATTGGCCCCCGCCAGAACTTTCTTCCAGGTCTTGCCGCCGTCGCTGGTCTGGAAGACTCCGCGCTCTTCGTTGTCATCCCACAGATGCCCGGTGGCGCAGACTAGCGCGTCGTTACCGTCCGCCGGATTCACCAGGATCTTGGCGATGTGCTCGCTGTCCTTGAGACCGACGTTGGTCCAGTTCTCGCCGCCGTCGGTTGACTTGTACACGCCGTCGCCCACCGACACGCTGTTGCGCGTCCAGGCCTCGCCTGTGCCCACCCAAACCGTCTTCGAATTCGACGGATCAATCGCGACCGCGCCGATCGACTGCACATCTTCCCGGTCGAACACCGGCTTGAATGTGGTGCCACCGTTCACCGACTTCCACACTCCGCCGCTGGCCGCGCCCACGAACACCGTGATGCGGCCGTCTTCCTCCGCCGCATCCACCGCGGCAATACGCCCGCTCATGGTGGCCGAGCCGATGTTTCGCGCCGGCAGGCCCGAAACCGTCGCCGAGTCAAAGCGGTATGCAGCTTGGGCTGCGGCCTGCCAGGGCGCGCACAGCGCAGCTCCGGCGATTAACACCATCACTCCCCAGGAATTGCGAGCGGATGCTTTCATATTTACGAGTCCTTTTCCACGCCAGTGATTTATCGTTGTCTTCTTCATCTTCATCCCAACGAATCAGTCAACCAAATCAGTGAACCCCGACCAACCCAGACTTCTTTTCCTCAGTCCTCAGCGAAGCCGGCAGAGCAAAGTCAGAATCTTGAACAGCCACATTCACTTCAATCTTTTCAATCGTGGTCATCTGTGCGCCAGGACTGTTTCTGGACCCTTCGGAAATCGAGAAGGGATACATGACTCCATTCACTGGCTTATAGGAGCCCACCTCCACCACGTGTTCTCTCACCGAGCCCCGGACAAACTGCTGAATCTCCTTCCGGATTTCGAGATAAGTATCTGGGTCGAGATAGTAGTAAATGATGTCGCCGTTTTTCAGCGTGACCTTGAGCCGCAGGGCGTCATCGCCATCCACCAGGTCATGCCCCAGATATTCGATCTTGTTGCCTTTTTCCGCGTAGTCGACGAGGGGACCATCGAAATCGGAGGCGAGCAGCAAGTCCCGCAGCGTATCCTCGCCCATCAGTTCGGGATCTTTGCGCCCGCGGAAGGGGTTGGTCTGCCAGCCGGTCGAACCGTCGTAGGCCTGGATTGCCGTCATGCCCTGCAGGGTGAAGGTTTGACGAACCAAACCGGGGCGCGCGTTGGTTTGCGCGAAGACGGCGGTGAGGCCTCTGGCATTCTTGAGTCTGCCGGTCATACGCCGGGTCTTGGCCGACTTGATTTTTTCAATCCCGCCTTTCGCCTCGATGTTCTTGTAGACCAGCTCCTCCGCGGTTTGAGAGCAGGTAAACGCGCTGAGGCACGAGACTGCCGCCAGAACAAATACCGCGCGACGCATGGGCGAACTCCTGATTTTGAGTGTGGTCATCATCCAACAAATTAGTGAATCCCGACCATGCCTGACTTCTTTTCCTCAGTTTTCAGCGAAGCCGGCAGAGCAAAGTCCGCGGGATCGATGGTCACATTTGCTTCCATCCTCTGAATCGTGGTCGTTTGATCGTCGGGATGGTCCTTCGGTCCCTGCGAGATGGAGAAGGAATACATCACGCCCGCCACCGGCTTGTAAGAACCCAGCCCCACGACGCGGTCCCGCACCGAACCCCGGATAAACTGCTGGATCTCCCGGCGAATCTCGATGAACGTATCCGGGTCAAGGTAATCGTAAATGATGTCGCCTTTTTTCAGCGTCACCTTCAGCCGCAGGGCATCGTCTCCATCCACTACGTCGTGCCCCATATACTCGACGGTGCTCCCTTTCTCTTTGTAATCCACCAGAGGCCCGTCAAAGTCGGCGTCCAGCAGCAGGTCACGCACGTCGTCCTCGCCCAACAACTCGGGATCCTTCTTCCCACCAAAGGGCTGAATCTGCCAACCAGCGCTGCCGTCGTAGGCCTGCACCGCCGTCATCCCCTGAAGCGTAAATGTCTCCCGCAGCAGGTTCGGGCGCTGGTTCTCCTGGCCCACCGAGGCGGTGAAGCCTCCGCCACCCTCAAACTTGCCCGTTATGCGGAGGGTCTTGATGGCCTTCATCTTTTCCATCCCGCCCCGGGCCTGGATGTTCTTGGCGATCAGCTCGTCGGCGGTTTGGGAGTAGGAAAAGATACCGAGGCAGCAGACAGCAAACAGCACAGTCAACGCGTGACGCATCGAGCCGACTCCTATTGTTGAGGGACTTAAAGAACTCGGAAAACGAAAGACAGAACTCTACTCGGCAGTAGACGCTTTTTTCAAGTCTTGGTGAGCAAAGTATCGAGTGGGAAGGGGAGCGAAGCCGCTGGTGAGTTTGGGAAAATCTTGGATCATCGTGGAGTCGG
>PLKR01000599.1:0-760 GCA_003140655.1 Acidobacteriaceae bacterium
CGTGGCTGAACTTGCCGGGGCGGGGATGCATGTCGAGGTAGAAGCGGCCGATGGGTTTACCGCTGTCGATCACGATCCAGGTCTCGACTGAGGGATCCCAGGAGGGGATGTTCGGCTCTTGCTGGAAACTGACCTGGAAGAGTTCAGCGGCGGCGTCGAGGATTCCCTGCTTCACTTGCATGAAGGGAAAATATGGGCGCACGGATTGAGAGTCGAAATCGTAGCGGGAGCGGCGAACTAATTCCAGGAGATAACTTCTTTCGTAGTCCCAGATTTCTTTTGTGCCGGGATTAAGCTTTTGTTTTTCGGCGAGCAGCATCTCGAATTCGCGTTGCGCCAGGGGACGAGACGCTTCGTTGACCTGCTGGATGAAGTCGGCGATGTTGTGGCCTTTGGCAATCATCTTGTTGGCTGCGTTATAGTCGGCCCAGTTGGAGTAGCCGAGGAGCGTGGCGATTTCGTAGCGCGTCTTCAGCAGGCTGGTGAGGACTTCCTGATTCTTGGGATAGGCGCGAGTGGCGAAGGCGAGGGTAAGGCGGCGGCGCAGGGCATCACTTTTGGCGAAGCTGAAGACGGGGAGGGCGTCGGGATAATCGGTGGTGATGCGGACTTTGCCGTCGGCTCCGGGCTTATGGCGGTCGATGTAATCCTGGGGCAGACCTTCGAGTTCGGAGGGATCGGCCTCGACTACTTTCTTGCCGTCGGAGATGTTGCGATCGAACATGGACTGCTGTTCGGTGGCCTGATCGTTCAGCTTCTT
>PLKR01000599.1:781-4703 GCA_003140655.1 Acidobacteriaceae bacterium
GTCGCGATTGAGGGCGATGGCGGTCTGAGCGGCGGAGGCTTTGGTGAGCATGGCCGTGGCGTGATCGCGGAAGGCGGCGTCGGGATGGACCTGCTCCATGAGACCGGCGAAATAGCCGGCGGAGTTGTTCTGGCGGATGGCCTCGTCGAGGGGAACGAGAGTGTTTTCAATGCTACGCGGGCCTTTGGCGGCGAGCAGAGTGTCGATGGCGCGCTGGCCGGCGGCGAGGCGGTCAGTNNACGGTGACGCGCTGGGCGGAAAGGATGGCAGCTAGAAGGAAAGGCAGACAGAACAAGATTGCCAGGCGTGCGGCGAGCAACATGCAGGAACCTCGTGGAGAACTTAAGGTGGAACGATTTGGAACCGATTTTGAGGTGCTGAGAAATTGTTGATGAGGGCGTGTTGCGATGTCAAGCTGGGGAGCTTGGGTTTTACCTCGCGCGGTGGAGAAAACCTTTAACACAGGGGGCACTTGAGGGACACAGGGTAGTTCCAGGGTGCTTCTTAAATCATTCAGGATACAGGTCTAGTGCCAGTGCTTTACCTGTGGCCAGAGTTGGGCCAGGGTGCCGAATTTCGCGCCGCGGCAAATGAAAACGCCGATCTCGGTTTCCAGGGCGTAGGGATTATCCGCAGATGTGCCCACGAATTCGACGTGATCGAAGAGTTCTTCCAAGCGCTTTCTCCGGTCGCCGAGGACGATCATGCAGTTGCCGGAATAGCCGCGCGGTCCCCAGAGGAAATAAGTGCGGTCGCCGCTGAGAGCGGGCGGCAGGCCGTAGGCGCGGCCGAGGAAGTCGATGGCGCCGGCCTGGCCGTAGTCCTGGGCAAAGATGCCGCAATCTTTCCGGTCTTCCGCAGGGATGCGATTCCAGGCTTCGGCGGTTTCGGCGACGATCTCTTGCCATCCGAATTGATCGGCATACCACTGCGGGAGTGCGGCTCGGGCGTGGTCGTGCTCCATCACGGGCAGCTTCATGGGCAGAGTCTTCGTGTAGGCGATGAAATGGTCGGGAGAAAGAATCGGCACGGTCACGGGAGCGAGGTGGGCTCCGCTGGCAAGCAACACAATTACGATCACGGCCTTCAACCATGTGCGGCGCGGGCGAGCATTCGCTAGCTGACCATCTTTTATTCCGTCGATGGCGGATTCGATTACGACCGCGCCGGCTGCCAGCAACATGGGATACACGGGAGCGAGGTAATAGCTCTTTCCGTGAAGAACGAAGAATACGGTGAAGCAAACTGGATAGGACCAGCCGAGCACGCGGTAGGGCTTGAGGCGCGCTGAGAAGAGGAGCGCAAACAATCCTCTGAGCCAGATGGGCGCGGTGATAAGGTCAACCAGGAACATCTGCTGAAGAAAGAACTGAGGGAGCGGGAGGACGACATCGCGGCCCTCGGCGCGAATGTTACGCATCAACTCGACGAAGGGCCAGTGATAATGCACGTTCCACAGCAGATTTGGAAGAAAAATAAAGAAAGCGGCGAGGCCACCCAGCCAGATCCAGCGATTGAGGAAGACGCGCCGTTGCGCGGTCAGCAGAAGGCCGATGACGATGCCGAAGCCAAAGACGGCGATGGAGTACTTCTCTTCCATCCCGAGGCCGGCGATGACGCCGAACCAGAGCCAGTAGCGGGGGTTGTCGCGTTTTATCGCGAGGATGGCGAAGTAGGCGCAGCCCATCCAGAGATTGGGTTCGAGGCAGTTGGTGCCGAGCAGGCTACCGTTGGAGAGGTACTGTGGCGCGATGACGACGGCGANNGAAGCCAGCGCGGGAATGAAGCGAATGCTGCGGAGGGAATCTCCAAGGACGGCGCGACAGATGTGGATGAGAAAGGGGATTAGAGGCGGTTGGTCGACGTAGCCCCACGCGAGATGATCGCCGCAGGAGATGTAGTCAAACTCATCGCGAAAGTAGCCGTAGCGGTTGTTGAAATAGATGTGGAAGAGCAGCTTGGCGAGGGCGATGGCCCAGATGATCGCCAGGCCGTCGTCAAGAAACGAATTGTGACCGCGGCTGGGTGCGGAGAGAGTTGTCGGAGTGGTGGCCATTTTGAAGAAGAATAACGGAGGGGGCGGGTGGCTGTCATGGAAACAGGGGAACCCTTGATAACCACGAAGGACACAAAGGCGCACGAAGGAGTTCTCACGGCATTCACTGCGGAGCGGTGTGCGGGTTTTCGCGGGCTGGGAGAACGGTCCCGAGCTGGATCCTGCGGCAAACGAAGGTAACGTTCCCAGTTGATTACTCATTTTTAGTGCCGACAGGCTTGTGGTAACGTTGGAATTACCGCATATTCAATAGGTTTGAATTAGGTTTTATTCGACGTGTCTTCGCCGACTCGCAAACCGGGAATCCACATCGCGTGGAAGACGGTCACATACCGCAGTGTGGCCCTGCTGATCATTGCGGGTGCCGCGGTGGTATTGATTGGGATACGCCTGACCTTCCCGCAATTCACGGAGAGCAGCATCAAGGCGGCCGGAAGCGTAGCTGATAAGGCGTTGGAGCACGTGGCCGGCATGGCGCCAGCGGCGGGCCATGGCGTCTCGACGGCACAGCAGGCCCACTTTACGGCGCTCGACGGCACGGTGCGGGTGAAGAAGGGCAACGGCAATAGCTGGGTCGGGGCGGACTACAACATTCCCCTGGAAAAGGGCGATGTGGTGCAGACCGGCTCGGAAGGCATGGCGAAGGTGGTATTCAACGACGGCACCAGCTATACCGTGAAACAGGATTCATTGATCGTGATTGAGGAGAACTCGTCCAACGATCAGCAGCAGACGAATGTGGCNNGCGACGGCATCTCTGGCCCCGGAGTCGGCGGCGCAGGTGCATAACGATCCCAAGGCGGATCAGCACGAGATCCTGATGAAGAAGGGCGCCGGCGAGGTTACACGGAACGGAGAGACCGTGCAGTTGGCCAACTGGGAAAGAGTAAGCTTCCAGGTGGCAGAGACGCACATGGAGAAGGAGAAAGGGACGGGACCGCCAACGCCGATTTCTCCAGCGAACATGGCGCCGATCTTTACTTCCGGGGAGACGACCAAGGATGTGGAGTTTTCCTGGACGGCGATGGCGAACGCGATGGGCTACCGGCTGCGGATCTCAAAAAACCCCTACTTTTCCTCTACCCTGGTTGACAAGAAGGTGAACACGGCGGATGTTACGGTTACAAGCCTGGGCGAAGGGGCGTACTACTGGGCAGTGCAGTCGTATGACGCGTCGGGGAAGGAGTCGATGGAAAGCGAGAAGAACCGTTTCACCATCATTCCCAAGGGGAAACAGACGGAGGCCATTGACCTGGAACTGGATCCCTTTATTCAGCATGGACACATTATTGAAGTGACAGGGAAGACTCAGGTAGGGGCCCGGGTGATGGTGAATGGGCGGGAGGTCCCAATGTTTTCGGCCGACGGGACGTTCCATTACTTCACCCCGCCGCTGACGCCGGGTGAATCGGTGATTACGGTGACGGCGCAGACGGCGCAGGGCGGAGTGAATACGCAGCAGAAGAAGATCATCATTCAATAGCTGGCAGTAGCTGGGTAATAAATGAGGCGGTAGCAGGCAGAACTGAGGTTCCGGTCGAAAGTACAAGGAACCTTCGGTCCCGGCAGAGTTGTTGAGCCTCTCATAGACTAGAGGGAGGATGCAGCCGAGCCGGACAGCGCAAAATCGGGTTCGCCCGGAAACGGTGCGATCAACGTAGATCGCGAGAAGAGTTCGTCAATGTCAAATAACGGATTTCATTCATCACGTTCTCACAACCTCAGGTCGTTATTCAGCATGTTCTCAAGCGACCTGGCCATCGATCTGGGCACGGCCAACACTTTGGTCTACGCGCGGGGCAAGGGCATCGTGGTCAACGAGCCCTCGATTGTCGCCATCAACAAGAACACCGGCGAAGTGGAAGC
>PLKR01000599.1:4772-4957 GCA_003140655.1 Acidobacteriaceae bacterium
GTCATGGACTCGGCTTATCGCGCCAAGGCCAGTGAAGTGCACTTGGTGGAACAAGCCATGGTGGCGGCGATTGGGGCAGGGCTCCCGATCACGGAACCGAGCGGCAACATGGTGGTGGATATTGGCGGCGGCACGACGGATATTGCGGTGATTTCATTGAGCGGCATCGTCTATTCGCGTTCGGT
>PLKR01000349.1 GCA_003140655.1 Acidobacteriaceae bacterium
CGTGCGCACTGTTCCGGCGTTATCGCAACCTCTGGGCGCTCGGCCTGGCCCAAGGACTGCTCGGCCTTTGCTTCGCGGTCTGCATTCCTGATGCGCTGCATCACCACCTGCGCGTCGGTCTGGGATATCTGCGCTATCACGCGACGCAATAGCAGTGGTCAGGGGCCAGTGTGAGTTCCTCTGATGAAAAGAAACCCGCTTGACATATATCCGTATTTCTGCAACTATCGAACTATGAAGGCAAGCCAATCGAAGAAATCCGCCGAGCAAGTCGCCAAGTACGCCGACATGTTCTCTGCCATGGGGACAGAGCCGCGGCTACGGATCATGCGGTTGTTGCTGTCTGCCCACCCCGAAGGTCTGGTTGCCGGTGAGATTCAGGAAGAGCTGGATATTCCGAACTCCACCTTGTCGCATCATCTCGACAAGCTCAAAGTGGAAGAGCTCGTCGAAGTTCAAAGAGAAAGCACCTTCCTCCGCTATACCGCAAACACTAACGCACTTCAAGAGCTGCTTCAGTTCCTGTATGCCGAGTGCTGCACTCGCAACAAAGCTGTGAAACCCGAAGAGATCGTTCAATTCTGCAAGTAGGAGGAATAAGCATGAGTGGCGCGGACATTAAGGAAGTCGTCAAGGAGAAGTATAGCCAAGCGGCCCTGCGAGTAAGCAGCGGCGGCAGTTCGTGTTGCGGGGCGACTCCCGGTAGCGGTTGTGGCGATCCGATCACGTCCAATCTCTATGACGCATCCCAAGCACAGCAGATTCCCGAAGAAGCTCTGCTGGCTTCACTGGGCTGCGGGAATCCAACGGCTCTGGCGAAGCTGAGTCCGGGTGAAGTTGTCTTGGACCTCGGCTCGGGCGGAGGTATAGACGTCCTGCTTTCGGCAAAGCGAGTCGGCCCCACCGGCAAAGCCTACGGCCTTGATATGACGGATGAAATGCTCGCGCTCGCTAATGAGAACAAGCGCAAGGCTGGGGTTGAGAACGTTGAGTTCTTGAAGGGTGAAATTGAGCACATCCCATTACCAGACGACTGCGTCGATGTCGTCATCTCTAATTGCGTAATCAACCTTTCAGCCGACAAAGACCGGGTGCTGAGGGAAGCCCTTCGTGTTCTGAAACCGGGCGGGCGCTTTGCTGTCTCCGACGTCGTCACTCGCGGTGAGATGCCCGCTGAGATTCGCCAAAGCGCGCTTCTCTGGGTTGGCTGCGTTGCCGGCGCCCTCGAAGAGAACGAATACCGCAGCAAGCTCGCCTCTGCTGGCTTTGAGAAGATTGAGATTGAGCCAACCAGAATTTATCGCATAGAGGATGCTCGCGAGTTCCTTTCCGGCCAAAACATCGACGTGAATGCGATTGCACCGCAGGTGGACGGCAAGTTCATGAGTGCGTTTGTGCGGGCCGTGAAGCCGCAGCGAACGGAACCTTGCTGCGGGCCAACCTGCTGCCCGTAAGGGAACAAGATGCAACAACACTACAATGTCTTGTTCCTATGCACCGGAAACTCGGCTCGCTCCATCATGGCCGAGGCAATCATGAACTACAAAGGCCGACCGAACTTTACCGCCTACAGTGCTGGGAGCCATCCCGCGGGCGCAGTTCGACCGGAAGCGATCGCGGAGCTAGAGAGCGCTCATTTGCCCACGGACGGTCTCCGGAGCAAGGGCTGGGACGAGTTCGCGAGGCCCGACGCACCTAAACTCGATTTCGTCTTCACGGTCTGTGACAATGCTGCCAAAGAAGTCTGCCCGTTCTGGCCGGGCCAGCCTTTGACGGCCCACTGGGGAGTTCCCGACCCGGCTGCGGTTCGTGGCACAGCAGAGGAAATCAAGCGTGCATACCGTGATGCCTTCGTGACTCTTGAGCGCCGAATCGGTCTGTTCCTTTGCCTTCCCCTCATCACCATCGACAAGCTGGCAATCAAGCAAGAGATCGACAAGATCGGCCGCTAAAACCAGAGTCCCCACAGCCAATCCACGCTTGCATGCGTAATCGTTGACGCCGGCACGCGCCTCTGCTCGCGCCATGCGCGTCCGTAGAAAATTCCAGCGATGGTTGCCAGCAGAACGTAGCGCCAATTGAAATGTGCGGACCGCTTGTTGAAGTGCGACAGCCCGAACAATACCGACGCGATCACAAGGGCCGTCCGACGCCCCACGCGGCGCTCCAGCAGGTTCTGTACCCAGGCGCGAAAGAAGAGTTCTTCCGGCACGGCGGTAAAGAAAAATATCGCCACCCAGCGCAGGAACGCGCTGCCGATTCCCGGCAGGTTGCGATGCGGATGGATGAAACCCAGCGCCAGTCCCAGCGCGATCACGATGGGAGTGAAATAAGCCAGCTCGCGCAGGCCAGTCTTCCAGTCGGTCCATTTTAGGTGGAAATCGAATCCGGTTCCGCTCAATTGCCGGATCGCGAGAAATCCATACAAGCCCGCATCCACCAGAAACAATTCGTTCAATGCGCGCAGGCCACTCGGCCACGCGCGGTCAAACCAGCGCAAATCCACGGCCAGCCCCAGCACCAGCAGGATCAGCGCGTCTCGCCAGTCGCCGCGCTGCTCCGTGTCGGCTGCCGCGGCGCGCAGCAGAAGCCAGGCAATCGCCACGGGCAGCGCCGCATAGAACGCGAACCACGCCCACCGGAAGATGTGCTGGGAGATCGAAACCATCGCATACGGCGCGACTAGCAACGCGGGGAGGCCGATGCGCAGAGGCACCGGCCAGCGGTCTACAGCGCGTGCGACGCGCTCGGCGGCACAGCCGAACACAACCGCCGGAGCCAACTCCAACCCGAGCGCCGCAATCGCGACCGGCGTCACATTCTGCATGGGTCATCTTAAATGTGCATCGGCTTAAA
>PLKR01000025.1 GCA_003140655.1 Acidobacteriaceae bacterium
CCAATTTTTCCAGCGATTTGTTTGTTAAGTAAACCGGAAACGACCAAGGGCAATACTTCTCGCTCCCGCGGAGTCAGAAATTCCAAGCGATTTCTAAGGGTTGCAATTTCCCTCTCCTGTTGTCGTTTGGCACGATCCCGGTCCAACGCCACCTGAATCGCATCCAGCAGATCCTGATCCCGGAACGGTTTCGTCAGGAATTCGACGGCTCCCGCCTTCATGGCCCGCACCGTCATTGGGATATCGCCGTGGCCCGTAATAAAAATGATCGGAATGTGGATGTTGGCCTCAGCTAATTCGCGCTGGAAGTCGAGACCGCTTATTCCTGGCAATCTGATGTCGAGGACGAGGCAACTCGGTGTATCTGGACGATTGGACCGCAGAAACGCATGAGCGGACTCGAACGTCTCTACTTGCAATCTTACCGACTCGACGAGACGCTTGATCGCGCGACGAAACGACGGATCGTCATCCACGACAAACACAGTGGGGGCTCGTTCTGTCATGAAACACCTTTACTTTCATTGGGCCGGTAAAACAAATTGAAAAACCGCTCCCTTTGGGCGTCGCTCGGCCCACAAGCGCCCCCCATGGGACTCGATGATAGACAGACTGATCGATAATCCCATTCCAAGGCCCTCAGGCTTAGTGGTAAAGAATGGTTCGAAAATATGCTGGCTTTGCTGTGGGTCGAGGCCTTTTCCAGAATCCTCGACCCGAATGAGCACCTCGTCAAGTTTCATGGCTGACTTGATGACAAGTTCGCGTCGCCGATGACCAGGCAAACGCATGGCCTCGATGGCGTTCGTGACCAGGTTGATTACAACCTGCTGCAGTTGTATGCGGTCGCCGATCACGGGCGGAAGATCATGGCCGAGATCGGTCCGCAAGGATACATCGTTCCGAGTTAGCTCACGGCGCAAGAGCAGAGTGACCTCTTGAATGATCTGATTTATATCCACGGCAACTCGCTCGGAAGGGCCCTTCCGCAACAGCGCGCGGATTCTTGAAATGACGGCGCTCGCTCGACTGGCGTCATTTACAATGTCCGAGATGGCCTCGCGCAATCTGGGAGTGGCATTCGCGAACTGACGCAAACAGAAATTGGCGTTGATAACAATGGCCCCGAGCGGCTGGTTGACCTCATGGGCAATGGCCGCGGCCAGTTCCCCCATCGCAACCACCCGGGTAACGCGGGCGAGATCCTCCTGTGCCTGACGCAGCTGCTCTTCGGCTCGCCTCTGCTCGGTCACGTCAATACACGAGCCAATGTAACCAGCAAAAGACCCATCCGGATTGAATCGTGGCACCCCAATGTCGGAGACCCATCGAAATTCGCCGTCGTGCCGTCGGAGACGGTATTCCATGCGGAATGCCTCTCGGCGGTCGAAGGACTGAGTATACGTATCCAGAGATCTCCGCAAATCCTCAGGGTCGACTCCCTCCGCCCAGCCATTGCCAAGCTCGCGGTCAATAGATCGGCCGCTGAAGTCCAGCCAAGGCTTGTTGAAGTAGGTACAGAGCTTGTCGGTCCCCGACATCCAGATCATCACCGGAGCATTATCGGCCACCAGTCGAAAGCGTGCCTCACTCTCGCGTAGCTCTGCCTCCGCGCGTTTTCGTTCCGTGATGTCTCGTCCGATGTCCAGTCTCGACCCGTCTGAAAGATGTACGACATAAGCGGCCATGTCTATCACCCGCCCGTCCCTCGCCCTCACTTTGAACTCGGCGGGCCCACTAGTTGGCGCGGCAGCGTAATTCTGCGCCATTTGGCGATACTGCGGATCGGGGTAAAGCTCGACAAATATATCCCGATTTTGTTTATGTATTTCTTGCAGCGTCCAACCTATCATGCGCTCCCATTCGGGATTGACAAGTTCGATGTGGCCATCCGCGCCGAAGAAGGCTATCATCACGGGGATATTCTCGAATATCTTCTGGAAAATCTCCTTCTGCTTTCTCAATTCATCCTCGGCCCGCTTCCGGTCCTCGATATCGGTATTTGTTCCGTACCATCTGACGATGTGTTCCTCGGAGTCCCTCTGTGGCAAGCCACGCGCTAGAAACCAGCGATATTGCCCGTTGGCCCCGCGATGACGCTCTTCCTGCTCGTAGGGCACGCACGTAGTTACGGACTCGTGCCAGGCTTTCAACACCCGCTCCCGATCTTCGGGATGAAGCATTCTCTGCCAACCCTCGCCTTGCAGTTCCTCCAGCGAGAGACCCATGTAGGAGCGCCATTGCAGGTTGCAGAAATCCAGGCTGCCATCGAGCGGGCCGCTCCATATCTGTTGCGGGATGGTGTCGATCACAAGTCGCAAGTGATCTTCGCTCTGCCGCAGCTCATCTTCGACTCTTTGACGTTCGACTATTTCCTTTCTCAGCGATTGGTTGACAGTTTCAATCTGCAATGTGCGCTCGGCGACGCGACGTTCCAGGTCCTGGTTAAGCCGCTGAATTTCGGCGCCCGCCCGCCTGTCCACGGATGATGTGACGATCGCGGTCGCAAGCACGATCAAGGTCGCAATGACGACTCCAGAGCTGCCAAGGGGGGTTATGCTCACGGTGTGGCGAAGGTCCGGAGCCGAGGAGGGAACAAAACTTGCAGCGGCCATTCCGGAGTAATGCATGGCGGAGATAGCGGCTCCCATCACCATGGCGCTCCCAAGCCTTCGCGGAACACTCCATCTGGTCTCTTCTCGCAGGCCGAACGCCAAAAGCAACGCAATTAGAGAAAATAGGATTGCGAGCAAGATGGAACACGTCACCAGAAAAGCTGAATACTGGGTGATGGCCGGTACTCTCATTGCGGCCACCAACATGTAATGCAGGCCCGCGATACCGGCGCTCATAACGATGCTGCCGGTCAAGGCTTGGACGCCGCCCATCTTCTGCCGGCTCGTCACATAGAGTGCGACCGCGGACGCTAGGATGGCTATCAGGAGCGCTGCCAGAACCGTTGGCCAGTGATACTCAACGAGCACTGGCAAGTGGAAGGCCAGCATCCCCTTGAGGTGCATCGCCCAGATGCCGACGCCCATCGCAACGGCGCCACCGCTCAACCAGGCCAGTCGAACCCGGCCGCTCGCGGCTGTCACGCGTCCCGCAAGGTCGAGCCCGGCATAGGACGCGGCGACGGCTATCAACACCGAGCGCGCCACCTCGGGGTAGTCGTAGAAGCCGGGGAGCGCCGCATTTGCAGAGATCATCACAACGGATCTCGCTTGTAGATTATGATCAGATTGCGACCTTCTCCGCAGAAATCAATCGAATGGCTGGGACACAAGATCTGAGCGGAACTAATACTGCCGAGAATGAAAGCCTGTATCATGACCACACTCGGGCGTCTGCGGCCTGAAGAACTCCGGCTCGCCGGTCTTTCAAATCTTCGCACTTAGCCAATCGCACAGCAGGTGGAAAGACTTTGCGTATAGTTCGACGTGCCCGCACTCTTCACATACGCCCACTGAGATCTCCACTGTATAAACAGAGTGATCTGGAGTCTCCCGCGTAAAATCTAAATCCACCGCACCTCTTACCCGATTGGGGTGCTGGCAATTTCCCGCAGCCAATCCCCCTCCCTCTGGCAGCCCGCCACGGCGTCAAGTCAGCCTTGTGCTGGGCTTAATGCCGCAATCAACCAGATTAAGAACGCAACCTGTGCATGATTGCTGGTAATTTACACCCTAAGCTAAGCGGTTGGAAACAAATTAGCGACGCATCTTATCGCTGTGCAGATTCCGCCTCAGTGCGCGCCAAGAACCGACGGACCACAAATGCATTGAGTCAGTGAAAATGGCCGCGAGAACAAGGATTTCTATCCCAATACCTGCCCTAAACCTTCGTAAAACTCAGCCTTCCGAAGGTTAAGGCCGCCTGTACCAATGCGCAATAGATTTCGGGTCGCGTCCGGTGCTACTTTCGCAACTGAACAGCGGAGGGCGAGTTGCCCAAGACTCGAGTGCTCTCGGTGGTAGACGATGATGCTTCGGTCCGCGAGGCAACTGGAAGACTGATCAAATCGTTCGGTTTTACGGTCGAGATCTTCGGCTCCGGGGAGGAATTCTTGCGTTTCGGCAGTCTGTGCATTACGTCATGCCTAGTGCTTGACATGCAAATGCCCGGCATGAGCGGACTTCAACTGCAGAGTCATTTGGTGGCTGCAGGTTACCGCATTCCGATCATTTTCATCACGGCCCATCCGGATGAGAGGACCAGGGCACGGGCGCTCGAAGCCGGGGCAGTGGACTTCCTGACCAAGCCGTTCGCGGGAGAGGCCCTGCTCAGTGGAATCCGGTCGGCCCTGAAACTTAGCGACGGTGTTACACAGCCTTGGTAACTGCCATGTCGTCGAAGCCTTTCTTGGGGGAGCGTTCTTTGGGCGCGAGAGGATGTTGTAGCGATGTCGTCTAATGCAGTGCCACAACCCAACTCTAGCCCTTCTGAAATTGATCATTACAAGCTTCTCAAGATGGTGGACCTCATGGTCCACCATCGGAACCTTCCAGAATTCTTTGTCGCAATGGCAGGACAACTGAGCGACGTGGCTGCAGCTGAAATCATCAATTTCTCGCTGCACGATCCCACCAGAAATGTTATGCGGCTGCATGTCCTGGAAGGCACGGAGCTAGTCCACGCCCCGATCGAAGTTGAGGTTGCCGACTCACCCGCTGGTATCGCCTGGCAAACCCAGCAGCCCCTGGTAGTGCCTGACGTAAGCGCAGAAACTCGTTTCCGCTCTATGCTGAGTCTTCTCGGGGAGAGAGGAATACGGTCGTACTGCGCCCTACCTCTGACAACTGCGGGAAAACGGTTGGGAGCTTTGGGCCTGGGCACTCGCCAGGTGAGTGCCTATAGCGAAGAGAATCTACGATCGCTACAGCGGGTGGCGGAACTGGTGGCTCTGGCCGTGGACAACGCACTCACACACGAAGCTTTGCAGCAGCAGAAGCAACGGCTGCAAGTGCTGCTGGAAGTCAGCACTACACTGATGATCAACCGAGACTTGGAGAAGCTATTCCCAGAAATTTCTCTGTTCATGGGGAGGGTGATCAAGCACGACTACGCCAGTGTGGCCTTTTATGACGAGGCCGCTTGCACGCTGTCCTTGTATCCGCTCGATTCTCCTCCGACGCACGGACCTCTTGAGACGGATACGGCTCTCCCCGTCCAAGAGACTCCCTTTGGTCGGGCTTTGCTGGAAGGGGAGATCAAGATTTTCAGGCGCGAGGATCTGGTTGCGATTCGGTCCGGCCTTGTTAGCCAAATGCTCAAACAGGGTGTGCAATCACTCTGCTTTATTCCACTGATCACTCGCAAAGGCACTCTGGGAGCGTTGAATCTGGTGAGCAAGGAACAAGATGCCTTCATATCCCAGGATCTCGACTTCTTAAAGCAAGTGGCGGCGCAAGTGGCCATCGCGCTGGACAATGCTCGTGCCTATCGCGAAATCGCCGAACTCAAAGACGAACTGGCGAAGGAAAAGCCGGAAGATGAAATCCGCTCGGAACTGAACTTCGAAGAGATCGTGGGTAAGAGCGCCGCGCTCAAACGAGTGCTAAACCAGGCCAGAACCGTGGCTCCCAGCGATGCCACCGTGTTGATCCTGGGAGAGACGGGTACGGGCAAGGAACTGATCGCCCGAGCCATCCACCGGATGAGCTCCCGCAAGAACGCCAGCTTCATCAAACTCAATTGTGCAGCGATTCCTATGGGACTGCTGGAAAGCGAGCTATTCGGGCACGAGAAGGGCGCGTTTACCGGCGCGGTCAGCCAGAAGATCGGTCGTCTGGCATTAGCCGATAAAGGAACGCTCTTTCTGGATGAGGTCGGAGAGATCCCACTGGAAATGCAGCCGAAGTTATTGCGAGTGCTGCAGGACCAGGAGTTCGAACGCCTGGGCAGCACCCGCAGCATCCGCGTCAATATACGGCTAATCGCGGCCACGAACCGGGATCTGGCACAGAGCGTAGCCAGCCGGCAGTTCCGAAGTGATCTGTACTACCGCCTAAATGTTTTCCCCATCCGCATGCCAGAGCTGCGGGAGCGGAAGGAGGACATTCCTCTGCTGGTGCGCTATTTCGTACAGGACTTCGCTCGCCGTATGAAGAAGCAAATCGAAGCCATCCCCGCGGAAACCATGAATGCATTGGTGAACTGGACGTGGCCGGGGAATGTGAGGGAACTGGAGAACATCATCGAGCGCTCGGTGATCCTCTCACAAGGCCCGATTCTGACGGTTCCACTGGGCGAATTGAGCCTATCCCCGCAAGACTCCCTCAACGATGGCACGCTGGAAAACCTGCGGCGCGAGACCATTGTTCGCGTGCTGCGTGAAACCGGCGGAGTGCTGAGCGGACCACGCGGAGCGGCGGCACGACTGGGTCTGAAAAGGACAACGTTGCAGTCCAGAATGCAGAAGCTGGGAATCTCCCACGAAGAGTATGAGAACCAACAACGCAATGAAGAGCATGAAAACTAATCGTCCCTTCGGGAGGAAGCTGTAAATGCGACGCGAAGTTCATTCTGAACCTGACTTTGATGGGATCATCGGCCAGAGTCCGGTGTTGAAGGCGGTCCTGGCGTTGGCGAGGGAAATGGCGGTAAGCGACGCCCCAGTCTTGATCCTGGGCGAAACCGGCTCCGGTAAGGAGTCTATTGCCCGCGCGATTCATCGCATCAGCGGAAGAAGGAACCATAGCTTCGTGAAGGTCAATTGTGCGACGACTGCGGAGGGGCAACTGGAAAGCGAGCTATTCGGACATCAGAAGGAAAGTTCGGACGACGCCATCAGCCAGACAACCGGTCGGCTCGAATTGGCAAATAAGGGCACGCTCTTCCTGCAAGAGATCGCACGGGACCTTCAGCCTAAGATGCTTCGCGCGCTGAAGAGCGGGGAATTTGAACCTCTGGGCAGCGCGCGAAGCATCCGGGTGAACGTGCGCTGGATCGCCTCCAGCAGGCACGATCTGGCAGAGCTCGGGCAACATAGATTTCGTGAGGATCTGTACGACCAACTAAGCGCAGCTCCCCTCGAGGTTCCGCCTCTACGCAAACGCCGTGAAGATATCCCCCTGCTGGTGCGCTATTTTGTGCAGAAGTTCGCTGGCCGGATGAATAAACGCATCGTAACTGTGCCGTCCGAAACCATGAATGTTCTGACGAAATCGAGCTGGCCGGGCAACGTCAGCGAGCTGGAAAGCTTTATCGAGCGAGCAGTCATTTTGACTGAAGGGCCTACATTGCAAGCTGCACTCGCGGATCTCTGACCGGAATCGAGAACGAGATGTCTGCAGCTTATTGATCGCGCGTCTCTGATAAACAACTGCCGAGCGATTCTCGGCTTTAGTGGCCGGGGATGTGTCCTTTAGGACGCCACCGAGTCTTTAGAGCAACGCACTATTAGGACCACTGGAGTCAAAAGACTCTTGTTGTATCTTTGGCTTCGGGATTAGCCTCTAGCCACTTGTTCCCATAGACGGGGAAACTAACGCGTCACGCTCCCCTGACTCCCGGGAAGGAGTCAGGGGGTTTTATTTTGCCTTTTGCATATCCAAAAAAACTAGCAACGCAGTGTTAGGACACTACCAGCCCCTGGGTAGTGGTGCAGTTTGAATTATTAGCCTTCCGAGTTTGGAATGCGACGTGCCAGGGATGGTTCCAAAAATGAGCAGTACGGTACATTCGTCAAGTTTCTGAAGTAATATGCTGATGGCTGGAAAGACGCTGTAAAGCGAATCATCCCCCAAGACCCAATCAACAAGAAACATGCCTTGCGAGGTGACATGTCGAACATCTTTCGCCTGCGCAAAGGGAGGCTGCGAATTTGTTGGATTGCGTCCTCCAAAATGAAGCGAGTATGCATTCTCTTTATCGCCGAATCGCTGCGCAAAGAGGGAGATGCCAATGATCCGTACATCATCTTCCAGAATATGATCGATTCCGGCACGCTGGACACACTCTTCGCGGATTTTGGCGTCAGGATGGCCCGATTGCGCAATCCTGCTATGGCCCGTAGTACCAAGACGCAATGAAGGCTATTTGCCTTCTGTCAGCTTCTCCACGGTACGCGCCGCCGCTTGGTTAACGTCCTCTTTGCACTTATGCTCCCGGAATTTCGAAAGAGCTTGATCCAAAGACGTTCCGGTGAATTTCTGCCCGCAATCGTTGCATTCTGCTGGGCCAGTTCGAGGAACGCGCAATAGCCTCTTTTTTGCCTGTTTCGTTTTCTGTTTCGCCATGCCCACAGTTTCCCACAGGCCCGTTCCGAATGCTAGCCCTGTGGATTTCAAACTGCACCACTACCAGCCCCTGCCCAGCC
>PLKR01000475.1:0-937 GCA_003140655.1 Acidobacteriaceae bacterium
GCAACGAACAAGTCGGCGATGCTGGGCGTGCGCACGTCGCCCAGGCCGGCGAGTTGCTGACGGTCGAGTTTCTGATTAGCGACATGATCGAACAGCAGGATGCTGCGACCGAGCATCTGTAGCTCGTGAATCGGCCTGAGCGCCCGTGCTGCGGCGACATGCTCGGGATGCACAGTCACTTCCAGATAGCGCGACTCGAATTCTTCCATGCTGCAATCGAGTACGATGCGCCCGCGGTTGATGAACATGAGATCGGTGAGGACGTGCTGGACGTCTTCCACCTGATGTGTGGTCACGATGATGGTGCGGCTGCGATCGAAGTAGTCGTTCAGCAGTGAATCGTAGAACTGCTTGCGATACAGGAGGTCGAGGCCAAGCGTCGGCTCGTCCAGCACCAGCAATTTCGCGTCAATGGCCATCACCAGAGCGAGGTGCAACTGGGTCACCATGCCCTTCGACAATTCCCTGATCTTGCTGGCGGGCCTGATGTCGGTCTTTGCCAGAAAACCTTCCGCCTTCGCCCGATCGAATCGCGGATGCACGCCGGCGACGTAGTCGAGCGCCTGCGAAACCCGCATCCAGCGCGGCAGCACGGCGACATCGGAAATGAAGCAGACATCGCGCATGAGCTGATCGCGCTNNCCGATGAGTCCGAGGATGCGGCCCTCGTCCACGCGCAGATTCACGCCGTCCAGCGCGATGGTTGTGCCGAAGGCCTTGCGCAGGCCTCGTGCTTCTACGACTGTCATGGCTTCGGCTCCTTCTCTGTAGCTTTCGACGGCCGCCCGTTTGCAGCTCCATTCAGCAGGTCCTCGGCTGTCAGGCCGAGCCGCTGAATGGTGGCCGAAACTCTGGGCCATTCTTCCGCTAGAAACTTCTGGCGTTCGCCACGCAGCAGCAGATTGCGCGCGCCCGCATTGATGAACATGCCTCGACC
>PLKR01000475.1:968-2753 GCA_003140655.1 Acidobacteriaceae bacterium
AGCACGCCGTCGAGGATCATCGCGACCACACGGTCGCGAATCTGGCGATAAATCGGCTGACTGTCGTTCCACTCACGTTCCATAATGTTTTCTCAAGATAGCTCTTACCAGGGATTCGCTCCCGTCAATTCTTCCGCTGTAGGTCGAAGTGCGCGTGCATCGGCTTGTCCTGCATCATGAACGTCCAATCTTCGGTGTGATGGTTGGCGTCGATGAGGGTGAAGACGGCATGGTGCATGTGGTACTCCGGGCTCCCGCTGATGTCCTTGAACTCGAACTCGACCGTCTTGCCGTCGGGCGACATCTTGCCGGTCATGCGCGGCCGGTTCCCCGCATCGCAATAGTGAATCAGCGTGAGCTGCTCTCCGTCCACGTAAAGCATCGTGACGGGATGGTCATACTTGGTCGCATCCAACGGCGTTCCCGCTTCCTGGAACTCGTGGACGAGGGCGTTTCCCCGCGAGGTCACGCGTAGCGAGAGGTGCATTTTGGCGCCTGACATCTCCGGCGCGTCGGCGACGGTGACGGGACCTTCCCATTCTCCCGCCAGGCTTTTCATGGTTGTGAAGGACTTCTGCGCCTCGGAGGGCGCAGGAGCCGCGGAGGATTTTTGCGCGTCGGACTGGGCAAAGGTGGCAGCGGCGATCAGAACGAACAGAACGGAAAGTGCGATGCGTGATTTCATAATCGTGTTCTCCTTTTTTCTTGCGATGCAGTTGCGAAAATCTCTATGGCGCGAGTCACTTTGTGCGCTGCAACTCGATGTGCGCGTGGACCGGCTTGTCCCCAGGCTGCATGTAAGTCCAGTCTTCGGTGTGATGATTCGCGTCGATCACGGTAAAGACCGCATGGTGCATGTGTCCGTACTCGGTGCTGCCGGCGACATCGAGAAAATCGAATTCCACCGTTTTTCCGTCGGGCGACATCTTGCCCGTCATGCGAGGCCGATTCCCGGCGTCGCAATAATGCGTGAGGAGCAGGCGGTCCCCGTCCAGATAAAGCATGGTGATCGGATCGTCAGGCCTTCCTTCTCCCGTCATCTCNNGTGATCTTGCCTTCTATGTCGGCTTGCGGCGGAACGGTTGTCACGTGGCCTTCCCAGGAACCCGCAAGAGTTTTCAGTTTGTCAAAGGACTGCTGCGCGTCGGACTGGGCAAAAGCGGTGGCGGCGATCAGAACGAATAGAACGGAAAGTGCGGTGCGTGGTTTCATGTTCTGTGTTCTCCTCAGATCTTGTTTCTAGCCATCTAGTGTGATAGTTAACTACAACACTAGATTAAATGCAAGCATTTTCTTATTATTTTTTCCGCGTTCCCGCCGCCATCAACTATCCGCTTTAGAAACAATGGCTTGCAAGCACAACAATACGAGAAGGAATAGTGCCTTACATGGTCGCAGGCTTGGAGGATCGCGACATTTTGGCGAGGACTGGGGTGGAACCTCACCGCGTTCTACCTGAAGAACCAAGCTGGGTAATCCACTTCGAGAACGGCAAAGTAGCAAAGACCCAAGTGTTTTGACGCGGCAAATAGCTCCTTCTCAAACATGTAGTCGCGAAAGCGACGCACACTGCACGAAAGTCAAAGGGTTGCAGAACTGGAATTATTTCGCACGATTCACTGTAGTGTTTAGAGTCGCGAAAGCGACGCCATTCGTTAGCTCGCAAGTAAGTGCGGGGAAAGCTCTGTCCCACTCCCCTCTACGCAATCCGGCGCAGAACAGCTAAACTTAATAGTTCTGGTGGTTAGCGTCAGCCCGCAGTACGGCGACACCCGCCTCGCGGCA
>PLKR01000475.1:2779-2938 GCA_003140655.1 Acidobacteriaceae bacterium
CGCACCGAAGACGGCCGCAACGTAAAAAAAGAAGACATCCGCTCCATGGCCGCGTGGAATAGAGACTCCAAGCCCGACAAAGAAATCGCCTTCACCCCCAGCCGCGTCCTGCTCCAGGATTTCACCGGCGTCCCCTGCGTGGTCGATCTCGCCGCCATG
>PLKR01000475.1:3017-3723 GCA_003140655.1 Acidobacteriaceae bacterium
GGCATCGTCCACCAGGTCAATCTCGAATACCTGGCAAGAGTAGTCTTCGTGCAAGAATCCAACGGCAAGCGAACAGCTTACCCCGACACATTAGTAGGCACAGACAGTCACACAACTATGATTAATGGTTTGGGGGTGCTGGGATGGGGCGTGGGCGGCATCGAAGCCGAAGCCGCCATGCTTGGGCAGCCGGTCTCGATGTTGATTCCGCTCGTCGTCGGCGTGAAGCTTACGGGACGCCTGCACGAAGGCGCTACTGCTACCGACCTCGTGCTTACGATTACGGAGATGTTGCGCAAGCATGGCGTCGTGGGAAAATTTGTGGAGTACTTCGGCCCGGGCTTGCGCGATCTGCCGCTTGCCGACCGCGCCACCATCGCCAACATGTCGCCCGAGTACGGCGCTACCTGCGGCATCTTCCCCGTCGACAAAGAAAGCTTGAAGTATCTGAAACTCAGTGGCCGCAGCTCGGAGCAGATTGCGCTGGTCGAGGCTTACTGCCGGGAGCAGGGACTCTTTCACGACGAGAAGACGCCCGAAGCGGAATATTCTGAATTGCTCAGCCTCGATCTGGGAAAGGTTGAGCCCAGCCTTGCCGGCCCGAAACGGCCGCAAGACCGCGTGATCCTCTCGCAAGCTGGCGACTCTTTTAACAAGGCGCTGCCCTCGCTGCTCAAGCCGAAATCGAATGCGGCCGCCGCATCTG
>PLKR01000475.1:3772-5822 GCA_003140655.1 Acidobacteriaceae bacterium
GCGATTACTTCATGCACCAACACCTCGAACCCCTCGGTGATGATTGGCGCGGGATTGCTGGCGAAGAAGGCCGTGGAAAAAGGCTTGTCGGTGCCGCCCTGGGTGAAGACTTCGCTTGCTCCAGGATCGAAGGTCGTGCGCGATTATCTGGAGAACGCCGGCCTTACTCCCTATCTCGAAAAGCTGAAATTTCACATTGTCGGCTATGGCTGTACAACTTGCATCGGCAACTCCGGACCGCTGCCGGCGGAAGTTTCGCAAGCCATCGACGAAAAAGATCTGGTCGTTGCCTCCGTGCTTTCCGGCAATCGCAACTTCGAAGGCCGCATAAACTCCGAGGTTCGCGCCAACTATTTAATGTCGCCGCCGCTGGTGGTTGCCTTCGCGCTCGCCGGACGCATCGACACCGATCTCCGCAAAGACGCAATCGGCAAAGGCAAAGACGGCAAGCCGGTTTATCTCGCCGATATCTGGCCCACGCAGCGTGAAGTCGAAGAATCGGTCGAGCACTCCGTCACCGCCGCGATGTTCTCGAAAAGCTACGCGGAAGTTTTCGCGGGAGATGAGCGCTGGCGCGGCCTCTCGGTTCCCAAAGGCCAGACTTACGCCTGGGAGAAAGATTCCACCTACATCCGCCGCGCTCCTTACTTCGAGGGCATGAAGCTCCTGCCCTCGCCCGTCGAAGAGATCAAGGGTGCGCGCGTTCTCGCCGTGCTGGGCGACAGCGTCACCACTGACCACATCTCTCCCGCCGGGTCGATTAAGAAAGATGGACCCGCCGGAAAATATCTGCAAGAGCACGGCGTCAAGCCCGCCGACTTCAACTCCTATGGCTCGCGCCGCGGCAACCACGAAGTCATGGTCCGCGGAACTTTCGCGAACGTTCGCCTGCGCAACAAGCTGGTAAACGTGGAGGGCGGATTCACGCGCCACCTGCCCACCAATCAGGAGATGTCGATCTTCGACGCGTCCCAGAAATATATCGGTGAAGGCACGCCGCTGATTATTCTTGCGGGAAGGGAATATGGCTCCGGCTCCTCCCGCGACTGGGCTGCCAAAGGCCCGCGGCTCTTAGGCGTTTCCGCTGTGATCGCTGAAAGCTACGAACGCATTCACCGCTCGAATCTCGTCGGCATGGGAGTGCTTCCCCTGCAATTCTTAGCAGGACAAAACGCCGAATCGCTAAAGCTGACCGGCGAAGAAGTCTTCGAGATCACTGGCATCTGCGATTGTGTCGAGCACTTCGCCGCCGGACGCCAGGTAAGAGTGCGAGCTGCGGGCAAGGGCGGGGTTATCGAGTTTGACGCCCTGGTGCGGATCGATACGCCGCAAGAGGCGCTTTACTACGCTAATGGCGGAATTTTGCAGTATGTGTTGAGGCAGTTGCTGGCTGCGAAGCCGAGTGAGCAGACTGTGGGGGTGTAGCTGGAGATACGCGAAGGACCCTCGCGCAGCCGTAGCGCGCTTGTGGTCTGGCGTCGAATCGCTGCCAGGGATTAATTCCGAACTTGTGTATCGGGTCGCGCTTTCTGCGGCGACCATTGTCGCGTCGCGCGGTCCAAACAGGATTGCCGCATTCAAGAAGGTAAGGGCCCTGTACGGCGTGAGATCGAAGGCTGTGCACGGGGAGCCCATTACTCAGGAGAAGCTCTTTACGGGGCTGCACGACTCATTCGAGATTCTGCGAGCGCTCCTGCTTGACGCAGTCGAGCGTGACGCGATTCGAGCCGAGGATGATTTCTTCCGCGAATTGCTTTCATGAGCCTTACGGGGGCTGGCCCACCTGTTCGTTCCCTCCATTGGAACCAATTCCACTGAGGCTGCCCCACCTTCGTGGTTTTCGAAGGGTGGGAGCCACGGACGCGACAAATCAAGCCCTCCGCTGCACGCATTCGGAGTGCCCATCCNNAGCAGGTTCCTCCACTGCGCCGCCCCCTTCGACTTCGCTCAGGGTCCGGCTCCCGGTCGGAATGACAACGTCGGCCGCGAAATCCCCACTTCTCGCAAAAGACGCGAGAAATGGGGCACCCCCGGTCGTATATTGATCCCG
>PLKR01000512.1:0-5859 GCA_003140655.1 Acidobacteriaceae bacterium
TCTGGTAACGGTGATTACCGAGACCACCCCAGCGATGAAAAAGAAGCGGGCGTTTGCCCTCGTGCTCCTGGTCGGTAAAGTGGACGTAATTGAGCCACCAGGTGGGATTGACGCCGGCAGCCTTCGTATTGTTCTCCTGCTGCCAGTCAAGCCACCAGAAATCGACCCCCTGTGCTTCAAGTGGATGATGCAGCAGATCCAGATAGTTCTTCGCGAACTGACGGTCGGTGAGGTCAAAAGGGACATACTTCTGGGTTGCCGGATCGATTGCCATGTTGCGCGCAAACTGCGGGTACGCGTCTTCCCAGGGCTGGACGCCGCTCGCGGGATGGAGATTGAGCGTCACCTTCAGACCTGCGTTGTGCAACTCAGTCAAGAAGTCCTTGGGATCGGGGAAGAGCGCAGGGTCCCATGAATACCCGCTCCAGCCTTTGCGATGGCCGGAGGCATCCTGGATCTCGAAGTGCCGCCCAAAAGTCTTATGCCAGTCCATATCGATCACGAAAACGTCGAGCGGAACGCTGTTCTGATGAAAGCCGGCGACGAGATCTCGCAGCTCCTGATCACTGTAGGCCCAGTAGCGGGACCACCAGGCTCCGAAAGCGTATCGCGGTGGCAGCGGGATGCGCCCGGCGACGCGTACATAGTCGCCCAGGGCCCGCTTGTAGTCATGACCGTACCCGAAGAAGTAGAGATCCTGCCGCGTGCCCGACGGCCGTGGCAACACCCATGGCTGGGTTGTGGCGTCGCCATGGCTGAAGTTGAAATCGGAGGAATCAAAAAGCGGCCCGGCATCATCCACTAAGACCCATCCGTCCCGTGAAATCAGTCCCTCCCCGATGGGCTCTTTGAGGTGCTCGGCGCCTCGCGCGCCGTCCAACGTACGCGTCGTTCCCTGAAGATTGCCGGTCGAGGGCGTTCCGGGTCGCCATGTGACGGCCCTGCCGTCCAGCTGGAGCGTGATTGCCAAATTGGTGGCGGTGAAGCCCGCAGCCTTAGCGGTGCGCCGATAAACCAGTTTCAACTTACCAGTATCGATCGTGACCGTATTACCGGAGAGCATCTTCGTGAACTGCGGCACCGGCAATCTGCGATTCAGAAAAATAAGCGAGGGGTGATCCTCGAATCTGTCATCCGCAGCCCACTCCATGCGGATTAGCTCCGGCGTGAGTACCGTGAACCGGGCATGACCGGTTCTGACCACCGCAGAAGGATCGGCAACGGAGTCGGTTGTCGTCGGAGGCGCATCGGCAACGGCCTCTGCGAGACTCTGCGCAAACAGAGGAGAGACAGCGGACAGGCTCAAAGCGGCAAGTATCGTGTACACGCGACGGGCAACTACCTTCATCGCAAGACTCTCCTTGTGTGGTTGACTGCGTTTTGAATCGACAGGCAATAGGTTCCTGCCCATAGGCCACGGTCAGGCCCAGCGCCTGGACCCGCCGGAGTGAATGTCAAATCAGCCTGCTGCATGGGGTGCCCCACGGTTGGCCCTGGGCACATTCCTATTTCAATTCAAGGTGCGAGTGGCCAGCCCGTTCCTTCGTACTCTAGTAGTCTTGCGATCTCATCCGCAAGGCCAGGCTCCGCCGATCATTTCACTCACAATCCATACTGATCCCAAATCCCGTAAGCCAAGCCCATTGAATCATCTACTCATGCATCGCCTCGGGGTTTGTTCGCCGGTGGATTTAGGTCGAACCCGATCGATTTCACAAGAGCGTGGAGTGTTAATAGTAAGTTCCTGTACCATCGGAATCTAGTCTTGTCGCGGCGCGGCTTTCAAACTGGATGGTATGCGACTCCCCCAGTCCATCCTCCGGTCTCTCTCCGTTCACACAGTCCATTTTCCAACAATCGGGATGGTGATCGCGCTCCTCGGCATGTTTGCCGTGACCGCCGGCGCGACTACTCCACAACTAGCATGTACACCCTCGAGCCTTGGATTTGGCGAAATCGTTGTCGGTCATACCGAAACCTTATTGGTCACCGTGACCAATACCGGACAGAAGAGCGTGACGGTCTCGAAAATTGCGGTGAGTAACTCTAAATTTACCTCCAACCTGGACCTGCCGCTGGTCCTGCCTGCCGGACAGAGTGTCGATGTGAACGTAAGCTTCAAACCCACGGCGGAGGGGCAGACGAGCGGGACCGTAACATTCTCGAGCAATGCCTCGAACCCTACCCTGGTGCTTGACGTCGGGGGGGACGGCGTGGACAGCGAGTCTTTGAGCGCAAGACCTTCGACTGTGTCATTTGACCAAGTGCCGATAGGAACCAGTTCTACGGTGCCTGTCGTGCTTACGAACGATGGTTCCGGGAAGTTAACCCTTACCGCCGCCCGGACAACGGGTAGCGGATTCTCGATGAGGGGCGCCTCATTCCCTTTAACTCTGGACGCAGGAAAGAGTGTTACGTTGAACGTCACTTTCGCCCCAAAATCTGCCGGAACGGACGGAGGCAGCCTGTTTATCTCTGGTCCCGCGCTGAACGTACCCCTCACGGGCACAGGAACGGCCTACAGCGTCAAACTTTTCTGGAATTACAACTCGGACGCAGCCGGTTACAATGTTTACCGCAGCAGCGCTGCGCACGGCACCTACTCCAAGATCAATTCCACTTTGGACGCGACCGCCGCGTACACCGATAGCAGTGTCGTCTCCGGCCAGAAATATTACTATGCGGCCACGTCGGTGAATTCCAGCGGACAGGAGAGCACCCGATCGACGCCTCCAGTGGAGGCAGTAATCCCGTAGCCGCCCGCTTCACGAAAAGAGATCTTTGGGAGTTACGTGGACGGAACAACTGCCCGGATCTCAATCGAAGAGGTGCTCTGTTTTTCATTGGGGTCGATAAGCTTCTCATCTGATTCCTGGTTCTTCCTCCTCACCGCGGCGAACAATCCAGAGCAAGAGGAATATAGCCGCCAAAGCGATGAGAAAAAAGATGACTCCGCCCTGGCGGTGAAATCTCCCGGTCAGGAAGCTCGGATCGACGCGTGTGGCGAGCACTGCGAGGACAAATATTCGCAGTCCATTCTTGGCGACAGACAGAGGGATGGCCACGGCGATGACCAAGACCTTTCGCCAGAATGAACGCAGGAGCAACTGCGCCACAACCATGGTTGTGACCACTAACATCAGGCTCGAACGAATGCTGCTGCATTCCGGAGCAACCTCCAGAGTCAGGCCTGGAATATGCACCAGCATGCCACGTTGCGCCACCGGGATGCCCGCCACCAGGAAGAATAAATGAGCGACTGCTGCAGAGCCTCGCTGCAGCAGGCTCACGATCAGGTTCAACACGAAGTCGGGAAAAGGAACCATCCAGAGCAAGAAACAAAGAGGGAACAGGGCGCGCCGGAAGGCAGGAGTGCCGAAACAGAGAATAAAAGCTGCGATCCACCACACTACAAATGCCAGCATGTTTGCCGAAAGTTGCACATCGGAGGGCAACGCAACTACTCTCCACCTCACCATAACAGTCGCCAAAACAGCCAGGACCAGCAGGAGTGAACTGAGGCTCGCACTCAATCCCGTGGAAGATCGGGGCAGTTTCCGATCCAGCGGCCTCCAATCGAGAAAGATCAAGGCCGCGCTAATAGGGATAATCAACAGTATGTGGGTGTATTGTTCGTCGTGCAGCGCCAGAGCAAACGAAGACCTGAGTGGACCCCACCAAATCGCGAGGGCGATTGCGCCGAGCATGGAAAAAAATAAAATCGGCGACAATCTGGGAGTCGATTCCTGGCTCGTCGTGTCCCGCACAATGTCCTCGCTAACCGCTAGGTTTGGTTGTCAGGGAGTGTTCCGTTTCACCTTAACACTACCCATCCCCCTTCAAGAAAACCTTGGTTCCAACACTTTGGAGAGCTGGTATGCGAAATCGCGTAGCATAAAACATGAAGACCGTTGCACTCACTTCACATGGCCGACTGGGGATACGCATGAAGGAATGCCGCCAATTCTACATCGATGGGAAATGGGTCAATCCCACTAAAGCCCGCGACTTCGAAGTCATCAACCCTGCGAGCGAAGAACCCATTGCGACGATCTCGCTCGGAGGCGCGTCCGACGTTGACAAGGCCGTGGCAGCAGCCAAAAGGGCTTTCGAGTCGTACTCGGAGACTACGGTTGAAGAACGCCTGGCATTGCTGCGCCGGATAATTGAGGTCTATAAGGCGAAATCTGCAGAAATGGCCGAGGCCATTTCGCAGGAAATGGGATGTCCGATCTCACTGTCGCGAGCGGCGCAAGTTCCTGCGGGGCTGGGACATTTATCGGAGATCGTGAAAGTGTTGGGACAGTTCAAGTTCGAAGAACTCAAAGGCTCGACCCTAATGCGGAAGGAACCGATTGGGGTATGCGGGCTCATCACCCCCTGGAACTGGCCGATGAATCAGATTGCCGCCAAAGTCGCGCCCGCCCTGGCCGCGGGATGCACCGTCGTCCTTAAGCCGAGTGAAGTGGCGCCGCTCTCCGCTTATCTATTTGCCCAGATCCTCGATCAAGCGAATCTTTCGCCTGGCGTATTCAATTTGGTGAATGGCGATGGGCCCACCGTGGGCAGCGCGATTTCCTCTCATCCTGACGTNNNNAAGATGGCGCAGGCGATTGTGGCAGCGAAACAAGCCGCAGAAGCTACCAAGGTCGGCGACCCATTCGCGGAAGGTACCGGCATTGGCCCGCTAGCCAGCAAAGTTCAGTTTGAGAAAGTACAGCGCCTAATCAAACAAGGCATCGAAGAAGGCGCAAAGTTGATTGCGGGTGGTCTCGGAGTTCCCGAGGGAATCCACAAAGGCTACTACGCGAAGCCGACCGTATTCGCGGATGTAAACAACGACATGACAATCGCCCGCGAAGAGATTTTTGGGCCAGTGCTTTGCATGATCCCCTACGAGGACGAAGACGAAGCTCTCCGCATTGCCAATGACACCCCTTACGGTTTGTCAGGCTTTGTGACCTCGGGGGACATCGAACACGCCCGTCGGATTGCGAAACGAATTCGCTCGGGCAATGTACACATCAACCACGCGAGAATCGATTTCGGCGGTTGCTTTGGAGGCTACAAGCAATCGGGCAACGGCCGAGAATGGGGTGAGGCTGGCCTAGAAGAATTCCTTGAACTGAAAGCCATCTTTGGGTATGCCGCCCGTGCGAAATGATATGGCCGGCCCCGCGGGAGTCATTGACCGCGTAAATTCGGCTAACGTAGGTTACCATCAAGAGAGCGGGGGGAGTAAATGGCACTCGGCACTGGGTGGTCCAAAACCTGGACCTATTTTGAGGGAAACTGGCACGAGGGCAATGTGCCAATCATGGGCCCTCGCACGCATGCCGCGTGGCTTTGCTCCCTGGTGTTCGACGGCGCTCGTGCGTTTGAAGGGGTCACGCCCGATCTTGAGCTCCATTGTGCGCGCGTCAATGATTCCGCGAAAAAACTCTTCCTCAAACCGACAGTCACGACCGAAGAATGGGTAAAGCTCGCGCGGGAAGGAATAGCCCGGTTCGACAAAGACGCCGCACTTTACATACGGCCGATGTATTGGGCGGAAAAGGAAGGACCCTGGGTTCAGGCGCACGATCCCGAGTCCACCCGGTGGTGTCTTTCGCTCTACGAGGCACCGATGCGCGTGCCCAAGGGCTTCTCGATTACGTTGTCTCCTTATCGCCGGCCTACCATTGAGACCATGCCGGTGGATGCCAAGGCGGGATGTCTTTATCCCAACAACTCTCGTGCACTCTTCGAGGCACACGCGCGCGGCTTCGACAACGCGATTGTCTGCGACATGCTGGGCAATGTTGCCGAACTCGCCACCTCCAACGTCTTCATGGCGAAGGATGGCGCGGTGCTTACCCC
>PLKR01000512.1:5890-6858 GCA_003140655.1 Acidobacteriaceae bacterium
GGTCCGCTCTACGCCAAAGCCAGAGAACTCTACTGGGCATTCGCGCATTCATGACGATGACCTCTGCAACGGAGGTGCTGCTTCCCATTTGGCGGCGCGTGCTGCAGGAGTCGGCTATCCGCGCGAATGACAATTTCTTCGATCTTGGCGGCAATCCTTCGTCGGCCGCCAGATTATTTCGTGAGATCGCCGAGGTGTGCGGCCGTGATCTACCGCCGGTGATGATCTACTCAGCTCCGACGATCGAAGCGCTCGCTGCACTGCTGGAGCAGCCCAGCCCGCCGCGCGTTCCGCCACTCCTGTTACTCAAGGCCGGAACCGGGCAGCCGCCCATTTTCATCGCGCATGGTCTGGGTGACACCGTGTTTAGTCTTTTCCACCTCGTGGATAAAATAGAATCCACCCATCCCATCTACGGGATGCAGTCCAGAGGTATTGACGGCGTGGACGATCCGTTCACATCGATCGAAGCGATGGCACAGTTTCATCTCGATACAATCAAGAAGTTGCAGCCCCATGGCCCGTACTTCCTCATCGGCTATTCGCTCGGAGGCCTGGTGACGCTTGAGATAGCCCAACGCTTGTCCGCCGCCGGGGATAGGGTTGCACTTGTGGCGCTCGTGGATTCTTATCCGGACAAGAGTCATTTGTCGGTTCTCCAACATGTTCTCCTGTCCCTTCGGCTGGCCAAACGCCGCGCCGGGGCGCTGATTGGAGCTCCGGGCAGAACTCGACCGCAAATTCCAGAGGAGAGCGGCGGAAATTCAACGACGCGACGGATGCGGGACTCAGCTTATCTGGCGTTGAGGCGCTATCGACCGCAGTTCTATCGTGGTGGGATCAAGTTCGTGAAAGCCGAGATAAACACTTATTTTCCCGATAACCCGATTGCGGTGTGGTCACACCTCGCAGAGAAGTTCGAGGTCGAGACGATACCGGGGGATCACCTGGATTTGCTCACCACCCAG
>PLKR01000512.1:6992-7417 GCA_003140655.1 Acidobacteriaceae bacterium
TGCGGAAAGCGCTGCACTAAATTCAGGAGTGCAATCTGTCCCTCTAACCGCGCGAGTTGGGCTCCAATACAAAAGTGCGGACCCGCGCTGAACGCCAGGTGTTCGTTGTTCAGCCTTTTCAGGTTCAATTGATTCGGATCCTTAAATTTCTTGGGATCCCGGTTCGCCGCACCAAGCATGCACAGGATCGTCCATTTGTTCGGTATGCGCTGGCCGCAAACCTCGATGTCTTCCTTGAGCACGCGGGCCGTGAATTGTACGGGACTCTCATAACGCAGAATCTCCTCCACAGATGTGCGGATCATCTCCGGCTTCTCTCGTAACTCCGCTGTCTCTTGCGGGTGCCGGAGGAGCGTGTACATTCCGTTGCCGATCAGATTTCGAGTCGTCTCGTGCCCTGCGAAAAGCAGCGCGATACACTGCGC
>PLKR01000082.1:0-123 GCA_003140655.1 Acidobacteriaceae bacterium
GTAACGCGCATCCATCATGAAGATTCTGCTCATACACTCCGAAGATGACCCAGAAATAGGTCCATGCGCCAGTATGCCTTGGGATCGGATCGTGGACCTTGGAATGGGTGGGAAGAACACCTA
>PLKR01000082.1:144-5133 GCA_003140655.1 Acidobacteriaceae bacterium
TCGACGAACATGGCCTCGACTGGTGGGAGATCATGTCGATTCTCCTGCATGGGGAATTGGAGACGCTGATTCTGCTGCAGCGTTTTGTGCGGACAGTTGAGGCCGGCGATGAAGTGTATGTTTCGCGCCCCGGTCTTCATGCGAGTCTTCTGCAGTGCCTGCGGGCCGGGCGTGTAAATGCTTTTCCCTTGCGGCGAGGGGCTGAAAAGGGCGGGTTGGCGCACTACGTCCGCGTTTCGAATAAGCTTTCCGTACCGCAGATGATCGACGTTTTCTGGGATAAGTACGATGCGGGTTACCAGTTCCGCGGGCGCCTGGCACGAAAACGCCCATCCTCCGCGCGACCGGTAGTGTTGCTTCCCAGCGCTTACGTAAATGTGTCGCGTACTGGCATTGCGTATGCGAATACCTTTCCTGAGGAAGACTTTCTTTTGGTCACAACCCGGCGGAGCGGCTGGGTACAAGATCCGCCGAAGAATGTAGCGGCGGCGTGGCTGTCTTCGTATGCCTCGGTGCGCGATCGTAGCAGTGAGAATGCGGAAATGGAGAGCAGGTGGCGATCTCTGCGGAAGGAATTAGCAGAAGTGCCGGAGTTCGAGATCTTGAACCGGCTGGGATATTTGGATAGCTTTCCGCGACGGTTCCGGCGTGGACTCGAGGTTCGCGATGCTTGGCGAAATGTACTCGATACCGAACCGGTGCAAGCCGTACTTTGCGCGGATGACAGCAATCCTTACACGCGGATTCCGCTGTTTTTGGCGCGGGCGCGTGGGTTAGTGAACATCGCCTGCCATCATGGTGCCCTGGATGGCCGTTACTTGTTCAAGCGGAGCTACGGGGATGTAATCTGGGCGAAGGGAAAAATGGAGGAAGATTATCTGGTGCGAAGGTGCGGAGTGCCTCAGGAGAAGGTAGAGATTGGCGCTCCGACGCTGCCGGCCAACTGGAACGGATTCGAGCAGTCGAACCGTCTCACTTTTCGGCCCTATCTTCTTTTTATTTCGGAAGCCTACGATGTGGGGAGCGGACGGCCGGAAGAGTTCTACCGGGATGTTTTACCTCCGCTCGCAGGCTTGGCGCTAGCCACTGGCCGCGAACTGATCGTGAAGTTACATCCCGCAGAAAGCGAGCGCGAACGCACCAGCATGCTCGCTCGGATACTTTCCGCCGAGCAAAAAGGCGTCACGCGCATCGTCAGCGGCCCACTCACTGAGGATCTTCTGGCAAAGGCTTGGTTCGGCATCACGATACTTTCGACGGTAGCGACGGAATGCGCCATTCGTGGAATTCCATGCTTTCTGTGCAAGTGGCTGGAATTCTGGCCGTACGGATACATTGAACAATTCATTCGCTTTGGAGTAGGTGTCGATCTGAACGATCCGAGTGAGATCGGGAAGATTCCGCAATACTTACAGCAGCGTGCAGTCAACACAGACATGCGCGAGAATTGCTGGCAGCCGGTCGCCGCGGGGCGCTTGCGGGAGCTACTGACTACATCGCGCGAAGCGTACACAACGGCGATGCGTTTGAACTGAGGGCCAAATGGTGGGGATGCTGAGAGAGGAGATGGCGAACATCGGTCGCCAGGTTGTCAGTGGGCAAAGGGGCAATGCGCTTGCTGCAAGGATGCCGGGACGGGGAAGCAGGAGATTGACGGTTTCAACGGCTCCGTGGTCGTGCCGGTCCAGTTGTGCTCCAAAGTGACGAAGCCTCGGAGCCTGTTCGCGAGCAGGGGTTCAGAAATGATTCTCGTAACCGGAGCCAGCGGGCTGCTTGGCGCCAGCCTTGTTTCGCTGGCCCAAGAGCAGCGCCGCGAGGTAGTTGGGCTTTATCACCGCCATCCTGTCCGCATTGATGGAGCGAGGCTGCTGGCCGCCGATCTGATGGACGAGGTGGAAAGCTGTCGAATCTTCCAGGAACTTGGGCCTTCGAGTGTAGTGCATTGCGCAGCCGCGACCGATGTAGACTGGTGCGAAGAGCATCCTGACGAAGCCCACAGAATCAACGTGACGGTCCCCTCAGCAATTGCCGGGATCACTTCGCGTAGCGATGCCCGGTTACTATACATCTCCACGGACTCGGTGTTTGATGGTGGGCGCGGCAACTATGCCGAGACGGATATGCCGGGACCGGTGAACGTTTATGCAAAGACCAAGTTGCAGGGCGAAAGGGAAGTACTCCGTCAGAATCCGACGGCCCTGATCGCGCGCGTCAATTTCTACGGATGGAACGCACAGAACAAGGATAGCTTGGCGGAGTGGATACTGAAGCAATTGAATCATGGGAGACTCGTGCCAGGATTCTCCGACGTGGTCTTCTGCCCCGCGCTAGCCGACGATCTGGCGGAAGTCATGCTGGCATTGCTAGATCGGAATCTGGCCGGTCTTTATCATGTGGCCGGGTCTGAACCCGTCAGCAAGTACGAGTTTGCCAGGCGAGTTGCTTCGACGTTTGGTTTTGACCCGGCGCAAGTTGTCCCCAGGCGCATGGCCGACGCAAAACTGAAGGCGCAGCGGCCGCGGAACACCTCATTGAACACGGGAAAAATCTGCGCTGCTCTTGGGCGTCCCATGCCCGACGTTGAGGCGGGGCTTCGCAGGTTCGCCCATTTGCGCGAGAGCGGCTACGCGGATCGGATCAAGAACTGACTGGAACTGGAGAATGACAACGCTGAAGCTAGGAAAGAGGTCCGTGGGTGCGGAATACCCAACATATTTCGTGGCAGATATCTCGGCTAATCACGACGGCAACCTCGAACGCGCCAAACTCCTGATCCGGCTCTGTGCCAAGGCCGGAGCTGACGCCGCCAAGTTCCAGAATTTTCGCGCTCCCAAGATTGTCAGCGAGCGCGGCTTCAACAACCTGGGTGATCAACTTTCTCACCAGGCGAAATGGAAGAAAAGCGTGCTCCAGGTTTACCGTGAAGCCAGTTTGCCGTGGGAGTGGACCCCGGCGTTGAAGCGGGAATGCGAGGTTTGCGGAATCGAATACTTCTCGGCGCCCTACGATCTGGAAGCGGTGGATATGCTCGACCCCTACGTGAACCTATTCAAGATAGGTTCGGGGGATATTACGTGGCCCGAAATGCTGCGCAAGGTGGCCGCCAAGCAAAAGCCGGTGCTTTTGGCCACCGGCGCTTCCGAGATTGAAGAAGTGCAGCGCGCGGTCGGAGAAATACTCAAGATCAATTCTCGGTTGGTCCTGATGCAGTGCAACACAAACTACACCGCCGCCCTGGAGAACTTCCGGCACATCCATCTGCGCGTGCTGGAGACCTACGCCAACATGTTTCCCTCAGTAGTGATGGGGCTTTCTGACCACACTGCGGGGCATGCTACGGTGCTGGGAGCGGTTGCGCTGGGCGCTCGCGTCATCGAGAAGCACTTTACAGACGACAACAGCGGTGAAGGTCCGGACCGTCCCTTTTCCATGACGCCTTCCTCGTGGCGTGAGATGGTCGATCGAACCCGTGAACTCGAATATGCATTGGGCTCGTCACAAAAATTCGTAGCGGAGAATGAGAAGGATACGGTGGTGGTGCAGCGGCGCTGTCTCCGGGCTGCTCAGGACTTGAAAGCAGGAACGGTTCTGAGGGAAGACATGCTGGAGGCGTTGAGGCCGGCCCCAAGAGGAGGAGTCATGCCATTCGATCTGACGCGGGCGGTCGGCCGGAAGCTGCTCCGCGATCTGCCGCAGGGCGAACACTTGAGATGGGCTTGGTTGGCTGAGGCCGAGGTCGCGGAGTGAAGGTACTGTACTTTTCTGATAACACCTCTGGGCACAACCAGCGTTTTCTGGAAAAGCTTTCACAGGCGGGACTGGAGGTCTGGTTTCTTGACCCAACGAGTCAATGCATAGCGGAAGGCTGGCTGCCGGAGGGAGTCCATTGGGTTCGACCCAAACAGACACTGCCCCGTAATTCGGATCCGGCGACATTTGCCGGTTTTCTGCCGGAGTTCCAGCGTCTACTGGGGCAGATTGGCCCGAATCTAGTCCATTCCGGGCCTATCCAAAGTTGTGGCCATTTGACCGCACTCTCGCGCTTTCATCCCTGGCTACTCACTTCCTGGGGGTCGGATCTTCTGTTTCATGCGCAGCGGGGCCCGGAGTGGAAGCGGGCGACGCAAGTCGCCTNNGAGGCGGGCGACACAAGTCGCCTTATCGAGCGCAGACGCCTTCTTCTGTGACTGCGATGCCGTCCGCGCCAGGGCAAAGCAGACGGCCGATATACCGGACTCTCGCATCGTGCAGTTTCCCTGGGGCATTAGAAAGGGATTGTTTGGACCGGTTGGCGCTTTGCCCTCGGAAGCAGAGTGCGAGCGCGAGCCCGGAACGCACGTGTTCATCTCCACGCGTTCCTGGGAGCCACTTTACGGGATCAACACGCTCTTGGAAGCATTTCGACAGGCTTGCGGGGTAGACTCGTCCTTGCGCTTATTATTGTTAGGGAACGGATCGGAGGCGGGAAGAGTGCGGGAGTTCGTTGACGTTCATGGGTTGAGCCGCGTGATCCGGACTCTTGGTCCCTTTGTCAAAGAAGACATGCCGAAGTGGTTCCGTGCCGCGGATACGTACGTCAGTTGCGCGCAGTCGGACGGCACGTCGGTTTCCTTGCTAGAGGCAATGGCAACAGGCCTGCCGGCTGTGGTGACCGACATTCCCTCCAACCGCGAGTGGGTTTTAGACGGGCGTAACGGATGGCTGGCGGCGGCGCGCTCTACTGGGGAGTTTGCCGACCGGTTGTTGCGTGCGGCCCGTCTTAGCCCGAAACAGCGAAGGTTGTTCTCGAAGAGAAGTCAGCGCATGGTGGAGGAGCGGGCGGATTGGGACCGAAACTTCCCAAGACTGCTGGAGATGTATGAGCGGCTTACCGGCATGTCTATCAGTCAATAACCGGAGTGCCGGGCAAGCGCGCGGCGCAGAGGATAAAGCGTGGTACTCCTTTGAGTTGGGAGTTTATGGTCCGACTTGTCGTGAGTCCGATTTTGA
>PLKR01000021.1 GCA_003140655.1 Acidobacteriaceae bacterium
TCCCTGCATCGTCATCACATAAGGCGGCGCATCCGCATTCCCGAACATCCGCCGCCAAACTCCATACGCGCATCCCCAAGGCGCATGGAGATTCACCACATCATATTTTCCCGGCGCTCCCCGGATCCGTCTCGACAGTGACCTCGCGAAAATCAGCGCCTCGAATCGTTTGGGCTTTGCCGGGCGCTCCAGCACATCCTCCAAAAACCAGCAATCCACGGTATGCCCGCGCTTCGTCAACTCCGCCGCGTGATTGAGCACCACCCCCGCTGCTCCCGCCTCTTTCTGCCGCGAGACGNNCCTCAACGCGCCCGCGCCTTTCCTTGCAGTCCTGGGTGCGACGCGCTGCGCGATAAGCCTGCGGTCATGGCTTCAACGCCATCCGCCCGGTGTAATCGATGCGGTTCAACAGAATCGGAACGCGATGCTCCGCGAAATATTCATCGCAAGCTTGCCGCGAGCCTTTCCAGTGTCCATAGTCGTCGATGATCAGCACACCAGCCTTCGATAAGCGCGGGAACAAATGAACCAGTTCGTGCTTGGTCGATGCATACNNGCCTCCGGCGCGAAACCGGGTATGGTGTCTTCCACTTTTCCTGGCACAAAATGTATTTTCTCCTTCGGATAGCCCGTGCCATAAAGCACTTCTTTCACCCGTTCGAGCGGCGCATCTGCGCACTTGTAACCGGAATCTTTCCGCATCACCTCATCGGCCCGTTTTCCCGTGTAATCCACATCATGCGCGCTCGGCTCGGACATGCCCTCAAACGTATCGAACAAATATAAATCGCGCCTCACGTCCTGCCTTTGCAAAAGTGTCCTCGCCACTGCGGCCATGCTCCCACCCTTCCACACTCCACATTCCACGATTGGCCCGGCAATGTTGTTCGCGCTCACATAGCGCACCGCTTGAATCAGCGCGTAGATTCTCTCCGGACTCGTGCTCGTCCAGGGCCGCACCGCCTGAATGATTTCAGCTTCATCCTTGCGGAAGTCGGGAGGCCACTCCTTTTCTCGCGGCGGAAAATGGATGATGTCGAGGCCCAGTTTCCGAAAGGATTTGTGAATTGCCTCCTTGATCATGATCCCGCGCGCCGTTCCTTTTGAATGTGCTGCATCTCCGGCACGGGAAGCCAGCGCTGGCGAGCGCGCCGGTAAAGGCTATTGTGCGTAAGGCTTCGCTGAATTCTGTAAAAGCCTCTCGGCGTTGTAACCAGCGCTCCGAGCAGCACGAATACTTTGAATAAACGGTGAGAAAAGCGGGCCTCCGGATGCACGATTCGGTACAGCGTCCATTCCGTCTTCACCGTTTCCCACGGCCACCCTCCGTCAAGCAGCAGTCGCAGTTGGTCCGCACTGGCTCGCGTATAGTCCACCACGGTGCGCCGAACCTGCCGATCGATACCGAACTCCTCGAGCTTTTGCCAAAGACTCGTCGCCAGTGCCGCCAGCGATTTTTGTTTGTGACGCAGTTTTTGCGGCTCCGCGCGTTCCGCCAGTTGAAACGCATTTGCGTCGTGCATCCGGTAGTACGTCAGTGCTTCCGGCAATATGCGCGCTTCCGACAGCACGGCGGCGAGCGTAAATAAATATTCATCCGCTTGAATCTCGATCGCCTCCGGCACTGCCCCGATTCGCCGCAACAGTTCGGCGCGGATGGTCATTCGGCTCGTTCCAAGAAATGCGCCGCGCCGCCGGAACAGTTTCCCGCCCTCGATCGTGTTGGCCTGGAATCGGAATCCGTCGCGCAGAACCTCGCTTTGCTCGCGCCCATCGCGGCCCACGATCACAATTCCGTGGCCCACAATTCCCACGGAAGGCTCCGCGGCCATCGCGGCCATCACGCTGCTCAACTTATTGCGTGCCCACCAATCGTCCCCGTCCAAAAACGCTACAATCTCCCCGTGGCACTCCGGAATCCCTGCATTGAACGCCGACGCCTGTCCCCCGTTCGCTTTCCGCAGCACTCGCACATGCCGCGCAAACTTTCGGATGATTTCCGGCGTGCCATCATTCGATCCGTCATCCACCACCAGAATTTCCCGCTCCGTCGCCGGAAAATCCTGTTCCAGCACGCTCACAATCGCCTTTTCTATGAAGCGTTCGTGATTGTACGTGTCGATCAGTACGCTGAGGAAAGGTCTCGCCATCAAAAATCACGCATCGCAGGAATGTCGCGTCGCCAGCGATGATCTCCGCTCGAGCCAGCGAACGCACCTTGCCTAAGTCTACGACATCTCCAGGACTCCTTGTTTCCGCGCGATAGGAAATGAAACGATGGCGAAGCAGGAACGTGGGTACGAATGGGTCGAGTCAACGAAGCGATTCACGAACGCGTCTCACGCTACGGATGTTCGGAACGAAGTCNNAGTCAGGACCTGCATATCGCGTTATTGCCCGGCGGGATGAGCGCGTCCGCTTCGGTGAGAAGCGGTCATTTCCTCGAGAATCGTATCGATGCCGCGCGTGATCTTCCAGTTCGGATAGTGGCTCTTGAGCTTTCCCAGGTTCGAAATGAAGCAGATGTGGTCGCCCTTGCGCGCTTCGTCCACGTAGCGCCAGTCCAGCTTGCGCCCCGTCAATCCCTCGATCTTCGCAATTGCTTCCAGTATCGAAATGCTGTTTTCACGCCCGCCGCCCAGGTTATAGACCTCGCCCGGCCGGGGATTGGCCGCAAACTCCTCGATGGCACGCACCACGTCATAGCTGTGAACGTTGTCGCGGACCTGCTTGCCTTTGTACCCGAACACCGAATAGCTTCCGCCGGTGACGGCCACCTTCACCAGATAGGACAAGAATCCGTGCAGCTCCACGCCGGAGTGCGAAGGCCCGGTCAAGCATCCTCCGCGAAACACGCCGACTTTCATCCCGAAATACCGCCCGTATTCCTGCGCCACCAGGTCCGCCGCGGCCTTCGACGCTCCGAACAACGAGTGCAGCGTCTGATCGATCCGGCACGTCTCCCGGACCCCATCGAAGTCCTCCGGCCGCGCGTAATCCCAACGTGTCTCGAGTTCCTTCAGGGGAATCTGGTTCGGCGCATCGCCGTAAACCTTGTTGGTGCTGAAGCAAATGAAAACCGCCTCGGGGCAATGCTGCCGCGTAGCCTCCAGCAGATGGATGGTCCCCAGCGCGTTGACCTCAAAATCCAGCAGCGGAATATCCCGCGCCTTGTCATGAGAAGGCTGCGCCGCACAATGCACGATCAGATCGAAACGATGCGCGCTGAATAGTTGCTCGATGCCAGGACGCTCGCGTATATCCAGGTCCACATGTGTGAACCGCTTCGTCGCGCGCTTCAGACGCCCCAGGTTCCACAGAGTGTCCCCGGCGTCACCAAAAAACGCACGTCGCATGTTGTTGTCCACGCCCACAACNNAGTTACCAGAATCTTCACGCGTGTCCCAGCCTCTTACGAAGGATGCCACAATTTTGGTCGGCTATAATCCCGAGATTACGACTGGATTGCTCCGCTGGCCCGAGAAATGCTGGCGCAGCGTAAACTCGATCGTCCTGGGAATTGACCCGCTACTTCGGTTTGCAATCGTGGTTTACAACCCTCGTTTGGCGGTCCCTTTCCGTGGTCATCGCCGTATACGCTTCGTATGC
>PLKR01000153.1 GCA_003140655.1 Acidobacteriaceae bacterium
TCGACGCTGAGTACGTGGACGTGGAAGACAAGAAATAACGAGAAGAATTGGCCACGGATTCGCACGGATCGACACGGATTAAAGATCAATCTGTGAAAATCCGTGTGATCCGTGGCTGAGTTTTTTGTGCCGGCACTGCGTATGGCAGCGACCCCCAAAAAGGACTACTACGAGATCCTCGGCGTGAAGAAGTCCGCTTCGGCGGAGGAGATTCGCAAGGCGTTTCGCAAGCTGGCGCGGAAGTACCATCCTGACGTTAATCCTGGGGACAAGTCTGCGGAGGAGAAGTTCAAGGCGCTTTCCGAGGCGAACGACGTTCTCAGCGATCCCAAGAAGCGCAAAATCTACGACCAGGTCGGGTTCTATTCCGACAACATCGATCCGGCTACGGCGGAAGCCTATGCGCGGGCGGGCGGCGGTGGGGGCGGGTTTGGCGGAGGATCTCCGGGAGGATTTCCCGGCGGCGGTTCGGGGCAAGCAGGCGGCCAGGGCGTTCCCTTTGATTTCAGCGGGTTTGACTTCTCGGATCTGGCCGACAGCGCGGGTCGAGGCCGGCGAAGCGGCGGTGGCGGCGGATTCCGCGACATCTTCTCGGGAATCTTCGGCGGCGGGCGCGGTGCCGCGGCGGCTGAGACTGGACCCGAAGCGGGTACTGACCTTGAATACCAAGTCAATGTGCCGTTCTGGACGGCGATCCGCGGCGGTGTGATGCGGCTCAATGTCTCGCGCCAGGACGTCTGTGCGAATTGCCACGGGCAGGGTTACATCGAAGCGCCGGGCAAATGTCCGGAGTGCGACGGAACGGGGCAGATCACGCAGACGGGCGGGCGCATGAAGTTCAATGTGCCGTGCCCGCGTTGCCAGGGAACGGGCAAGAACATTTCCGCCTGCCCCACGTGCCACGGCGAGGGCACGGTGAGCCGAAGCGAGCCACTCGAAGTGCGCATCAAGGCGGGGACGCGCGATGGGCAGCGCATCCGGCTGGCTGGCAAAGGCAACGCCGGGCCTCACGGCGGCGTGGCTGGCGATTTGTACGTGATCATCCGGACCGGGGAGCATCCCATCTTCCGGCGCGACGGGGACGACATCTACCTTACGGTCCCAGTCAGTGCCACGGAAGCCGCTCTCGGCGCGAAGATCGAAGTACCAACCATCGATGGACGGGCGCTGCTGAAGATTCCTCCGGGGACGCAGTCAGGGCAGAAGTTGCGCCTGCGCGAGAAGGGCGTGCCCTCGGCCACAAAGGATGACGTGCGCGGGGATGAGATCGTCGAGATCACGGTGACTGTGCCCATGCCGCGGGACGAGCGCACTAAAGAACTGCTGCGGGAGTTGGCCAAGCTGAACCCGGAAGATCCGCGGGAAGACCTCTGGAAGAAAGTCTAGGAGGAAATCATGGACGAGCAGGCTCGCGAAAAACTCAGGACCTGGGACCAGAGTGTCTTGGAATGGGTAAATTAAACCCGCAGCAAGAACTACAGCTCGATCAAAGAGATGCATGCTGACCTTTCGATATTCAAAGTACCCCAGGATGTTCAGACGCTTGCGGAACTAACTCAACGACTGGAGACTGAGTCACAACAGTGCAGTGGATACCTGCGAAGGAGTCCTACGAGCATTGTGGTAGTCGCAGCGCCGGAATGGCAAGCAATTCATCGACGAACGTTGCGAAGTACGAATAAAAGCGTCTCTGGTACCTGTGGACATCCAAGAACTCCTCCTCTTTGAGCAGGTCCCGTGTCCACATCTTGATCCAATCGAGGCCGGGGAACGGATCCGGTAGCTCGTGACGCCTTACGCCGTAGTAGCTGAATGCAAGAAACTCGTAGACGTGCACCATGAATATGTACTTACGGGAAGCCTCACGATCCGCCTTGTACTTGCCTTCATATATGCTCTTGTCCATGTAGTCGTCCGGGTAGCACGCCAACTGCTCCAGCGCTTCGTCCGGAACTGGATCGAGCGTTCTCCAGTACGTCAAAGGAATCCTTCAGTATCTGAGCTGGCTCCTTAATTGAAGCAGGATCGCAACGAGCGTGATCCCATAGATCGTTGCGGTGATTACTTGGATCCAGTCCGTCGGTGACATGGCATACCTCCGGTCGAACATTGCACTCCGCTAGTAAAAGGTTGATCGCTCGCTCGTCCTCCATGCTGCGGGACTTGGCCAAGCTTAACCCGGAGGACCTCGTGCGGAGCTGTGGGCGAAGGTCTAACTACCAGAGTTTCCAAATCGGGAACGAACGGAAATAATTACCACGGGGAACACGGGGTTTCACGGGGCAACCCTCCCATTTTGTGATAGACCGTTCTCATGGCTGCGCGAGTTTCCTGCCTGAAGCCAGTTCGGGTTAACCAGGTCTCTGGGGCGGTTGTATCGTCCGCGATGCATGTCCACGCCGTGTTGGGACCTGGGTTGCTGGAAAGTGCGTATCAAGCCTGTCTCGCTCATGAACTGCGAAAACGCGGATTCGCAGTAGCCTGTCAAGTTGGATTGCCGGTGGTGTTCGATGGGGAAAAGATTGAGCTTGGATACCGCATCGACCTGATCGTTGAGAATGTGGTTATCGTCGAAGTGAAGAGCGTGGAAGCAATCCATCCGGTTCACCAGGCACAGATCTTGTCGTACATGCGATTGAGCGGCATCGGAGTCGGGCTGCTTATTAATTTCAATGTGAAGAGCCTGCGAGATGGAGTCAAGCGCATGGTTGATGGCGACAGTTGGGAAAAGTAGTGACGTACCCCGTGTAGCTCCGTGCTCCCCGTGGTTAGGGATTTTTGCTGACCCCTCAAAAGTGAAGGGCCCGAAGCCGGGCCCTCTCGCCTTACTTCTTGGGGCTGGGGTCGTCCGCCGGATTGATGTAGTTGACCGGGACCGGCGACATACCGTGAATCTGGATAACAGTCTCTCCCGACGCCGCGGCGTAGTGATGCATGCTCGGATCCAGGTAGGCGAAGCTGCCTGCCCCGAAGCTCATCATCTTGCCGGCGTCGAACTGATCTCCCATACCGACCTTGAGAGTCCCCGACAGAACGGTGACGTTCTCCCGGCTGGGATGGGTGTGGGGGGCGATTTTGTAACCGTCCGGCATTTTGAGCCGGATGGTGAAATCGCCGGACGAAGCCATGAGGTCGCCTTCCAGAACGGCGAGTTGCGCTCCCGGAGGCAGGAATGGCGGGGCTGGGCCGTACTTCACTTGATCGGCAGTGAAAGCGTTTTGCGCCTGGGACGGCTGCGCTGCAAACATTGCGATTGCAACCGCGAATAGGGTGACAACCAGAAACGGTAGTTTCATCGAAAACCTCCTGATCGCCGAATGATAGCCAGAGCCGGGTCGTCATCGCAATAGCGTTCTTCCGGTTCGCCGAGGGCGAATCGTCGGTGCGGCCCCGGCTTGGTCGGAAGTCCATTACCTCCGTACCTGCCCGCTCCGACAAAACTTTTCAATATTTTTCTTGCATCTGTGGAAATTTCTCGTAATCTCTAACCTGCGAACTAACTCCGCCGGAATGCCCGGGAATCGCCGTCACTCGGGAGCCTCGAGACACGCAAGTCAAGGGAGACGAGGTGGCGAGAGTGAGTCGCTTGAGGAGGAAGCCATAGAAATTGGCAACAGCTAGCGCCCCGCATCACCAAATAGAGAACCCCCAGCCTCTCGCCGCCGTACCCAACCGGAAAAAGTTCGTCCGCCTCACGTTGTGGCCTCTGGTCGCCGCCACCTTCTTTATGGTGTCGGGTGGAACCTATGGCACGGAAGACATTGTGCATGGCGCCGGCTACGGACGCGCGATTCTGATCCTGCTGCTCACACCGCTGCTCTGGAGCCTGCCTACGGCTTTCATGATCGGCGAACTGTCGAGCGCGCTGCCCTATGAAGGCGGCTACTACGCCTGGGTGCGCCGCGCCATGGGAAACTTCTGGGGATTTCAAGAAGCCTGGCTCTCGCTGGTCGCGTCGATTTTCGACATGGCGATTTACCCCACGCTGTTCGTGGCCTACCTGACCCGCATGTTCCCCTGGTTCCAGCAGGGAAATCGCGGATGGTGGGTTGCACTGGCGGTGGTGATTGCGTGTGCGGTGCTGAATATTGCGGGCGTGAAAGTGGTTTCGCTGACTTCGCTGTGGCTGTTCTTCGCGTTGTCAGCGCCGTTTGTGGCGATCGTAGTGCTGGCGCCCTTCAAGATTGGCGCACTGGCGAACGCTGTGACCAAACCGACCACATCGACCGTTGACATTCTCGGCGGCCTGTTGATCTGCATGTGGAACTACATGGGATGGGACAACGCCTCGACAATCGCCACCGAAGTGGAGCGGCCGCAACGGACCTACCCGCGGGCCATGCTGGTTGCGGTGGCGATCGTGGCTTTGAGCTACGTGCTTCCCTTCGCCGCGATGTGGATGACGGGTCTGACCCCCGCTGCGTGGGAAACCGGATCCTGGGCGGACGTCGCTGGCCTGCTCGGCGGACCACTGCTGCGCATCGGAGTAGTGCTCGGCGGCGTGATCAGCGCCTTCGGCATGTTCAATGCGCTGGTGATGAGCTACTCGCGTCTGCCGCTGGCGATGGCGCAGGACGGAATGCTGCCGGGCATCTTCGGCAAGCTGCAAAAGAAGTCNNCTGGTGACGCTCGACATTCTGCTTTATGGCTTCAGCCTGCTGCTGGAGTTTGTGGCGTTGGCAGTGTTGCGCTTCCGCGAGCCGGATCTGCCGCGTCCGTTCCGCGTTCCCGGCGGATTGTTTGGGGCGATCGCTATCGGTATCCCGCCTATGCTGCTTCTGGGCTTCTCTATCATCCGCAGCGAGCATGAGCAGGTGTGGAATATGAGTTCGTTCGCCTTTGGCATGATTCTGATCGCTGCGGGCTTTGTGGCATATGCTGTCAATCATTTGTTGAAGCCGCAAGGATGGGCCCCGGCAGAGCAGAAACCCGAACCAGCGGGATAGCAAGTTTGTCGGCCACGGATTCACACGGATGAACACGGATCTGGCTTTCTTTGATCCGTGGGAATGTGTGATGATCCGTGGCCGCTTTGTTCTTGTTGTAAACTCCAGAGCACAGGATATTCATATTAAGGAGGAATCAGATGCCTCAGCCCAAATCCGACGCAAACAAAAACGAAATTTCCCGCAACCGCCTCGCGGAGCTGTTGAATGAAGACCTTGCCCGCGAATATCAAGCCATCATCGCCTACGTAGTCTATTCGCAGGTGCTCACCGGCGCCCAGTACATGGACATCGCCGCCCAGCTTGAAATCCACGCCAAGCAGGAACTCGATCATGCCCTGATCCTCTCGCGGCAGATCGACTATCTCGGCAAAATGCCAGTGGTCACTCCCAAGCCGGTGCGCACATCGAAAAATGCGAAAGACATGCTGCGTTACGATCTCGATAACGAGAACGAAACCATTCGCAATTACCGCGATCGCATCCGGCAATGTGAAGCTCTCGGAGAATACGCGATGGCGGAACAGATTCGCCAGATCCTCATGCAGGAGCAGGACCATCAGATCGATTTAGCCACTGCCCTCGGCGAAGAAGTGCCTGACGTTAGCGGCGGTCCAAAAGCGCGCAGCCTGGGCAAGCGCCGCTAACTCTGCCTGCACGGCCCAGTCAGGAGTCTGTGAAAATTTAGGTAAACTGGTGACGACGGCCCACGAAAGATGAACAAGCGTAAGTCCAAAGGCGCGTACATGATCTCGGCCGTGGCCGAGATGTATGGCATCCATCCTCAGACTCTGCGCCTTTACGAGCGCGAGGGGTTGCTCAAGCCGTCGCGCACCATTGGCAACACGCGTCTTTACACGGACGAAGACTTGCAGCGGCTGGAGTTCATCCTGTCGCTGGCGCGAGATCTGGGCGTGAACATCAGCGGCATGGCGATCATCCTGCAAATGCGGGAGCGTATGGAAGAGATGCAACGCCAGATCCAGGAGTTCGTGCAGTACATCCAGCAGGAAGTGCTCACCCGCGCGAATGCGGCCGCCGACCCGTCGAAGGGCGCGATTGTGCCGGTGAGAAGGCCAATGGTGGTGCCTGCGGTGCAGCCGGGGAAAAAACGGTGACAGAGCCGCAATCAGCAATTGGCAATTAGCAGTCAGCGTTTGGCACTCCTAACTGCTGATTGCCGGTCTCTGGAAGCTCCCATGCTCCCCTTCAAACTCGTCTACAGCGACGCCTACTACCTGCCGATCGGCGAGCACGTCTTCCCGGCAGAGAAATACCGCCGCATCCGTGACCGCCTGCTGGCTAGCGGTGTCGCCGAAGCGAAAGACTTTCTCGAACCTAAACCGGCTGCCGATCAGGACATTTTGCTGGTTCACACCCAAGAGTATGTGCACAAGCTGAAAACCGGCACGNNATGGAGCTAGAGGTTCCCTTTTCTCTTGAACTGGTTAAGGCGTTCTGGCTGGCGGCGGGGGGATCGATCCTCGCCGCGCAGCACGCCTTAGCCGACCGCGTCTCCGTCAACATTGGCGGTGGATTTCATCATG
>PLKR01000530.1 GCA_003140655.1 Acidobacteriaceae bacterium
AAAATTCGAGAGATCAGGATTTTCTCGCAAAGCCGCGGCCGTCAGATCAAGCAGCCAGGAACCGATAACACTGCCGCGCCGCCAGACCTCCGCGACCTCTGGCATGTCCATGTCATACTGATAGAGTTCGGGATGGCGCAGCGGGGTTGTCTCGGCGTCCTCATCGCGCTTCATCTTGCCGACGTTGGCATTCTTGATGATGTTCAATCCCTCGGCGAACGCAGCCATCATGCCGTACTCGATGCCGTTGTGGACCATCTTTACGAAGTGACCCGCGCCGTTCGGGCCGCAGCGCAAGTAGCCGTTTTCTGATGTCGAAGGCTCGCCGGTCCGCCCTGGCGTCCGCGCCGCTGAGCCAACACCTGGAGCCAACGACTTGAAGATCGGATCGAGATGACTCACAATCGCTTCCTCCCCGCCGATCATCAAACAGTATCCCCGCTCCGATCCCCACACGCCCCCGCTGGTTCCACAATCCACGTAGTGGATTCCTTTGCTCTTCAATTTACCCGCGCGCCGAATATCGTCGTGGTAATAGGAATTGCCACCGTCGATAACGATGTCGCCCGGTTCCAGCACGGGGGTAAGTGAAGTCAATACCGAATCGACGACCGCCGCCGGGACCATCATCCACACGGCGCGCGGTTTGCTGAGTTTTTTCGCAAAATCCGCGATGCTGTCGGACGACTTGGCGCCTCTAGCCACCACATCCTTCACGGCTTGCGGATGCGTGTCAGACACTACGCACTCGTGACCGGCTTTCATCAGCCGTTGCACCATGTTCGAGCCCATTCGTCCCAGGCCTATCATTCCGAGTTGCATTCGTTTCCTCCTCAAACAGTGGTTGGTTGGGTAGAAGAATATTCCTGCTTGCCGTGCTGACTGGAATCAGCGACGGGAGAACTCTTCAGCGGTACAGAACTGCAGAGTTGGTGATATATGGCCGTGCNNCTCAATCACCGTACGGTTCTTGTCGATAATGACCTTCTTCGCCTGTCCGAGGTCGGAAATCTGTATGTTTTGCAGCTGGGTATCGAGCCCCTCCATTATGGCTTTGCCGCCGGTGCGAACTGGATTTGACTCGTCGCATTTCCTTTTTCTGCTGGCTACGGCGGCAGCCTTAGACAAAATCCTAGGCGTTACTAACGGGCCATTACTGGTCAATAGTGAGCACCTGCAACTGTTTGTGCTTTTGGGCTAGTATTCTCACGACTGGAGCGACAGCAGTGCAGGTTGTTCGCTTGTTCAGCCACGTTGCCCAGAAGAGCTTCTCGTTCGTGCCTCATCAATCGAAGCGACCAAGGGGGTAATTCTTGCCATGAAGAAAAATATTTGGCGGGCGGTCATCGAGGTAAGCTTTATCATCTTCCTGTTTTATTCCAATCTTTTGATGGGGGAATTTGAGCGTTCAGGTATGGGGATGAAGAGGGGCGTAGTGTGGGCAATTGAAGATGTCTTNNATTGCCAATTTCGAAATTGCCGCGACAGCCGGGCTCATTGGCTATGTCGTTTTTGAATTTCTTCGGAAGAGATTCTAGGCAAAGCTGTCTCTGAGACCCGTTCCACCGCGCAGCAAATCGCCGCTGACGCAGTTAATCGCCGGTGCACCATTGCTGTTTCTCTTGCGGCCACAGCCACTGCAACTCCGCTTCAACTGCCAGCACGCCCTCTTCTCGTACCTTCTTGGCGCGGGCCAGGGCCTGCTCGGCGATGCGGCTAACCTCATGGAGTAATTTGCGAATCTCAGTTTATAACCGCGCTCGGCTTTCCTGAACGCGGTTGAGAATATTGCTCTGCACATTGATGTCGAGCAATCCGAGCATGAGAGCGGAGCGACATGGGATCGTGAAATATGCTCGTGACGTCGTGCGAATCGCGGGTTTCTGCGGCCCTGAGTCGTATAACTTCATCGTATACCGCGTTTTTGAAGGATGAGTCCAATCTGCCTACGCTGGTGATCCTTGTTGGTAGTGCTGTCATTCTACCCTCGGGCCGGCGCCGCTATCAGGCGATTCGCGCTTCGGGAATACTCAGGACCTGCCAGGATTCTCAATGAAAATTCGCCGACAAATATCAAAAACCGTCGACCTCGATGACGGCCTTGGCGAAAGCTTCCGGAGCTTCTTGCGGAAGATTGTGCCCGACGCCTCCGGTGATGGTCCGATGTGCATATTTGCCGGAGAATTTCTTGGCATAGGCGCTGGGGTCCGGATAATGTGGTGCCCCATTGGCATCCCCTTCAAGAGTGATGGTCGGCACAGTTATAACCGGCCCTACGGCAAGCCGCTTTTCCAGATCGTCATATTTCGGCTCGCCTTCAACCAAGCCGAGCCGCCAGCGGTAACTATGGATCACGATGGCAACATGATCCGGATTGTCGAATGACGCTGCACTGCGATCGAACATGGCATCGTCGAAGTTCCACTTCGGCGAAGCGATCTGCCAGATAAGCTTGGCAAAATCGTGCCGGTATTTGTCGTAGCCATCCCGGCCGCGTTCCGTGGCGAAATAAAACTGGTACCACCATTGGAGCTCAGCCTTCGGCGGCAACGGCGCCCGGTTAGCTGCCTGACTGGGGATCAGATAACCGCTCACCGAGACCAGCGCCTTGCAGCGCTCCGGCCAGAGCACCGCGATGATGTCAGCCGTCCGACCGTTCCAATCAAAGCCTGCGAGGATTGCCTTGTCGATCTTGAGCGCATCCATCAAAGCGATGATGTCGAGAGCAACCACCGACTGTTGTCCATTCCGAAACGTTTCGCTGGAGAGAAAGCGCGTCGTGCCGTAACCCCGCAGATAGGGGACGATTACCCTGTAGCCCGCTGATGCCAATAACGGCGCAACATCGACGTAGCTGTAAATGTCGTAGGGCCAGCCCTGCAAAAGAATGACGGCAGGGCCATTGGCAGGGCCAGCCTCAGCGTAGCCAACGTTCAGAAGGCCGGCTTCGATTTGCTTCAGTGAGGCGAACGATGTGTTCTTAGGGTTGGCTGTCGCATTGGCGACTGCTGGTGCATCCACGCCTTGATCTGCGAAGAGGGGCGTTGGGCAAGCAGAGCCCCTCCTGCAGAAACGCTCGCCATTGCTAAGAGACGACGACGTGATATTCCAGTTGATTCTGGGTGCTTCATAACTAATCTCTCCTCTGAAGGCCTTTCACGCCGACACTCTACGCC
>PLKR01000460.1:0-1620 GCA_003140655.1 Acidobacteriaceae bacterium
CCCGCGACTGGATGGTGCGGTCGACGTTGAGCTTTTCGATCTCCACATCGAGCACGTCGGCGATGCGGTTCAGACGCTCTGAAGGATCGAAGATTTCCAACAGTTCCTGTTTTTCTTCGATGGAAAGCTGCAGGTTGGCGGCAATGATATCGGTGAGCTTGGCGGGATCTTCCATGCGGACCGCTGAAATCATTGTTTCGTAGTTCAGCGCCTGGCANNGCTTCACATACTGCTCAAACAGTGTGGTCACGCGCTGCATGCCGGCTTCGATCTGCGCGTTCATCTCGACGGGGTAGCGAGCTACGCGCACCGATGCCTGCATGTAACCATCTGAGTCGGTGGCCTGCAGAAGCCGGCCGCGCTCTATGCCCTCGACCAGAACCTTGATGTTCCCGTCGGGCAGCTTGAGGCTCTGCANNGCGGCCAGCGCCTCTTCCAGGGCGCGCACGCTGGACTCGCGGCCCACGACGAACGGCGTCATCATGAACGGGAAGATGACCACGTCCCGGATGGGCATCATGGGCAGCTTCTTGGTCTCGAATTTTTCCTTGGATGTGGTCAATCAATCTCCCCTGGGTTCCTGCCGAATGACTCGTGCCGAATGGCTTCGTGCCGAATGACAATCGCCGGCCAGCCGCCGCCTACCAGTTTACTCCTCTTTTGCTATCCTGCCTTTTCTAATGTGGCCACGGAAGCGCTGCGCTTCTCCACCATTTCCCGCGTGACCTCAAACTCCTTTAGTTTCTTCTGGCTAGGCAGGTGGAACATCAGATCGAGCATGAGTTCTTCCAGGATCATACGCAGGCCGCGGGCGCCCACTTTGCGAGCCATAGCCTGGCGGGCGATCGCGCGCAGAGCGTCGTCGCTGAATTTCAAGCGGACATTTTCGAACTCGAACAGCCGCTGGTATTGCTTGACGATGGCATTCTTGGGGCGGGTGAGGATCTCGATGAGCGCAAACTCGTCCAGATCTTCCAGCATGCCCACCACGGGCATGCGGCCCACGAATTCAGGAATCAGGCCGAACCTGATCAAGTCTTCCGGCTGGATTTCGCTCAACAGTTCGAAGTTCCGCTTGCGCGCGACAACGGCGTCTTCCTTTTCCGCCTCTTCGCCGCCGCGGAAGCCAAGCGACTTTTTCCCGACGCGCCTGCCAATGATTTTTTCCAGGCCCACGAATGCTCCTCCGCAGATGAAGAGGATGTTGGTGGTGTCGACGGGAGTGAATTCCTGGTGAGGATGCTTGCGTCCGCCTTGCGGCGGAACATTGGCGATGGTTCCTTCCAGAATCTTCAGCAGCGCCTGCTGTACGCCTTCGCCGGAAACATCGCGGGTAATCGACGGATTCTCGTCCTTGCGCCCGATCTTGTCGATTTCATCAATGTAGATGATGCCGGTCTGGGCGCGGCTCACATCGCCTTCGGCGGCTTGCAGCAGTTTGAGGATGATGTTCTCCACATCCTCGCCCACGTAGCCGGCTTCGGTAAGGGTGGTGGCATCGACGATGGCGAACGGCACGTCGAGCATGCGCGCCAAAGTTTGCGCCAGCAGCGTCTTTCCGGTTCCCGTGGGACCGATGAGCAGTATGTTCGACTTGCTCAGTTCGATGCCGTCGCCGGC
>PLKR01000460.1:1656-6570 GCA_003140655.1 Acidobacteriaceae bacterium
CGGTCGTCTTCCAGGATCGAGTTGCACACCGCCACGCACTCGTCGCAAATATAAGCGCGGGGATAATCGCTGGGCGACGAGATGAGTTTGGCTACCGCATCCTGCGATTTGTGGCAGAACGAACAGCGCAAAATCTCGTCGGACCCCGACTTATTTTTCACTCGGCTCTACTCCTTTAACGTTGATCCCAGATTCAAGCGCGAAGCCGGCTTGGTTGTCATCCTGAGGCGGCGCTTTTTGCCTGCCGAAGGATTTGGGCGAGCCGCGCGATGCTTCGCGTTCTTTGCGACGCAATGGCTCGCTTCCTTACCGAAGGCCGATCATACCGCTTTTGCGGTCTTATAGATGATATCGTCTATGATTCCATACTCCTTCGCTTGCTGCGCGTTCATGATGAAATCGCGCTCCACGTCCTTTTCTACTTTATCGAGCTTCTGCCCGCTGTGCTTGGAAAGTAACTGGTTGGTAATCTCCCGCATGCGCAGGATTTCGCGCGCATGGATGTCAATATCGGTAGCCTGACCCGACAACCCTCCCATCGAGGGCTGGTGAATAAGGATGCGCGAGTTGGGCAACGCCAGCCGTTTCTTGGGCTCGCCGGCCGCCAAAAGCAAAGCCGCCATTGATGCCGCCTGCCCTACGCACAACGTCATGACATCGTTCTTCACATATTGCATGGTGTCATAGATCGCCATGCCCGCCGTGATCGACCCGCCCGGCGAATTGACATAAAGCTGAATGTCTTTCTCCGGATCTTCCTGCGCTAGAAACAGCATCTGTGCAATCACAAGATTGGCGATGTTGTCGTCAATCGGCGTGCCTATGAAAATAATGTTATCGCGGAGCAGCCGGGAATAAATATCGTAGGCGCGTTCGCCCCGCCCGGTCTGCTCAATGACCATCGGTACCAGCATCATTTGCGGATCATTTTGTTTCATTGTCTACCTGACCTGTCATCGAACCTGCCACACTCCGCCCCGAAATATCACTCACATTCTCGGGGTGGGTCGAAAGTGGTCCGCATACTTTTCGAACTACGCGGACTGGTGATAAAGAAATTCGAGGGTCTTCTCGCTGCGGATTCTTATTCGGATTCTATCGAGGCCCCCATCCTCTGTCAATCGAGCTCGCACCGCTTCAAACGTCTGTTTTGACTGTCGCGCCAGAGCTTCCACCTCCCGGTTTACTTCCTCGTTGCTGACCTCGATTTTCTCCAGCTCCGCGATACGCTCCAGCAGCAACGAAGACTTCACATCCTGCACCGCCTGTTCCCGCTGGCCGGCCCGCAGCCGCGGCAGGTCCATCTTCTTCAGGTCTTCCATTTTCATGCCTTGCGCGGCCAGAGCCCGCAGGCCGCGTTCCAGGCGCAGATCAATCTGGCGGTCGACCAAAGATTCCGGTACTTCAAAATCGTTACGCTTGACCAGTTCGGCAACCAGCTTGTCTTTCGCCGCATGCTCGGCCGTGTGGCGCTTCTCGGCTTCCATGTTCTCGCGAATCTGTTTGCGAACCTGCTCCAGGCTGGTGAACTCTCCCAACTCCTTGGCGAAGTCATCGTTAAGCTCGGGCAGGCTCTTCTGCTTGATGCCGTTCACCTTCACCGTGTAGACAAAAGTCTTGCCCGCCAGTCGCTTGTCTGAAATGTCTTCCGGATAGCTCACGTCGAAGGTGCGCTCGTCACCGACGGAGGCGCCGATGAGGTTTTGGTTAAACTCCGGCACAGTGTTCTGGCCGCCGATTTCGATCAGCACGTCATCCATGTGTACGGGATTGGCTTTGGCGTCCGCGACATCCTTGCCGTCTTTTGGCTTTCCGTCCATGGAGGCCTGGGCAAAGTCGCCCTCGGCCAGAGCGCGTCCTTCTACAGTGGTGTAGGTCGCATGCTGCTCGCGCAGGCTGGTGAGCGCCTGCTCGACTTCCTCGTCGGCGACCGCAATCTCCGCCTTGTCGGCACGCAGATCTTTGTAGCCTTCAACCTGAATCTCCGGCAGCACTTCGAATGTCGCTTTGAAGGTGAGTGGCTCGCCGTCATGGATGTGCAGATCGGTGACGCGGGGCTGCGAAACTGGAATCAAACCTTGTTTTTCGGCTTCCCTGTGAAAGTATTTCGGGACCAAAGCCTCGACCACATCGTTCTTCAGGCCATCGCCGAAGCGTTGCTTGATGATGGAAGCCGGCACATGCCCCGCGCGAAAGCCCGGCAGCCGCGCACTCTTCTGATAGCGCTGAATCTGCAGCTCGGTCTCGCGCGCAACCTCCGCAGCCGGAATCTCGACCGAGATCTCGCGCTTAATGTCGTTCTTATTTGTTTCCGTCTTGGCCGCGTCGGTAGTCTCTGTGGGGCTCACGTTTTGCCTTTCACGACCCGCTGCACTCGGAGGCTCCGTCGAGCAAACGGAAGCATCCCGAATTCATACGGCGTTAACTTGAGTGTAAAGATGGGAGGGGAGAGGCGTCAAACGGGGCAGCGGAGGGTGAGAGGGCAATCGCGTAAGATAGGGGTCGAGGGCCTTTCACGATGTCAGCCCCAACCAAGAAGTTCACTGCCGAGATCGACGCCGCGCTCTATCAAGAGCTCATTGCTGTCGCCAAGCAGAACAGACAGTCCCAGTGCTACGTTCTGGAGCAGGCGCTCGAGTTTTATCTGCACAACGTGGTTCCGTCGCAGCAATTAGTGCGCCCCGAGGTGATGAACGCCTTCGAGCAGTCGGTGACCCGCAACCGTGATCTGCTCGAGCGTCTCGCCAAGTAGATGGCGGACTACCTGACGGTCGCAGATCTTTTCCGGCCCGTCCAATCGCTGCCTAAGGCGTCTTCCGATAAACCGACGAAGATGCAAGCCACACTTCAAGCAGTTTGCCGGGAGCGAGTTCGACCGCCAGTCCGGTTCCGGGATGTCGGTTTGATTCGTTCGCTTCATCCTGCCGCAGCGCGTAGTTTGCTCCCCCGACGGTGAATCCCGTCAGCAGAACCGTAACGTGTCCGTTGTTCACGGTCCCAGAGCCAGACACCTCTGAACCCTGATCGAGTTGATTCGTGTTCGCAAGGGCAACCGGCTGCAACAGAGTTCCGCGGAACGTAAAGCTCCCATCCGGCTTGCGGTTGATGAAGGTCACCCGGATCCACAAACGAACCCCAGCTCCAAGCTGGAGTTGCAGAGTACGATCTTCAGTTGCTGTCGCAGAGCCTTTCGGCACAGCGGATGGCGCCTTCGCCGCGCCGGCTGCCGCTACCCTCGCTGCCGGAGTGGGCTCCTGTGCTTGTCCATTAGAGGATGGCACCGGAGAAGACGGTACGGGCACCGCAGCGCTGGGTTTTGGGAGCGCCGGCGTCGTAACCGGGCTACTTGTGCGCGGAGGCAACGCCGTGACGCCCCCTCGCTTCGGTCCGGTTTGAAAGAGCAGCCGTTTCGCCACGAATAGCGCGAATGCCAGCACAGCCACTAGGAAAATAAGCCCCAATATTTTGTTCCTGGTGCTCATTCAATTCCTCCGGTGCTGTGCAGTCCCGCCTCAAGACGACACAATCCGATTGTCTGGCGTCGTAACCGCCCCGTGAAAGTAGATATATAACAAGACGCCTGCCAACCGGTCAAAAGCTAACCCGAACGGAAGCGGGGCTATACCTGGGATGAGCGAGTAAGGCTTCAACCTTCTAACCACAAAGGTGCAATTCTTGGCGTCGCGGATTTCTCAAGAACATCAGTACAAAATAAAGCTGACCGGAAGCCTTCGCGGCTCCGGTCAGCTACAAATCTCGCCAGATGACTGCTTCCTGATGCTTACTACTGCTTGTTGTCTTCTCTTGCTTCCGCAACGTGAGCTTGGTGCCCTGCTTCGGACACAGCCTGCACAAACGCATTTGCGCTTGCGGGTGTTGGTACCTTGCCTGAAAGAATGCTACGGAACATCATGTGATGGCCGTAGATGGCGCGAGTCGAGTCGTTATCCTGCTCGATTACCGCACCTTCCAGCGTCAGGCCAGCGAAGACCCCCTTCGAACGCGAGTAAGTTAGTACTTCGGTGTTCAGCAATATGTCGGTCCCGGCGGAAGTGTGACGGCCGACTGGGCCTGCTGCAACCGATCCTTCACCGGTCATTTCAAACTTGCTCGAAAGCAGATGCTGCAAGCCACGGTCGTTCATGACCAGCATAATCAGGTCCACCCCTTCGACGCCGATCTGCAATCCCCAACTGCCGCCACCGACGGAGACGAATGCGGGAGCGCTCCAGCCTTCGTGCGTGCGGCAGGAAGCCACTCCGCGGCCGTGCTTGCCGCCAAAGATGAAGCCGCCCTTGATCAAGTTTGGCACTACGACGATGCACTTGGCGCCGCTCAACACTTCTTCCGGAATGCCTTTGTCGGGCGTCGACATGATCGACTGAAGAACCTCTACGGATTTTTGCATGCGGTCGATCGTATCTTCCCGGTCTGACCCGGCAAATGCATAAGTTCCAACCATGCCCATTAAGCTTATCAACACCAGCGAAATTGTCTTTTTCATGAAATTGTCCCTTTCGGAGCTAAGAGGGGGAGGACTTCAGATGGCTGACTTAGTTCAGGGGATCTGAATAGAGCGAGAAGAATTACTCGTCTCCGACACCATGGTCGCTCACGCCAGACAAAATAACTGGTCTGGATTGCTCACTTTCCTGCGCCCGGCGCGGGTCCAACGGTCACAAAACCAGATTAATCTCCGCGATTGAGCAATTCGGCTCAGTATTAGCGAACACGAGGAGGCAGAATGGTGACGCCTTTAAATAAGGAGACTGATAAGTTTAAGGAGACTAATGTGCTTTGGACAATTTTTGTTGTGCTTCTGATTCTGTGGCTTCTGGGGTTCAGCCTGCATATAGCGGGAGGCCTGATCCACCTGTTGCTGTTGGTAGCTGTGGTGGTTCTCGTCATTAATTT
>PLKR01000460.1:6587-9090 GCA_003140655.1 Acidobacteriaceae bacterium
GCCTTTTCATCATGCTTACCTTCAGGAGTTGTGTGCCGCCGGGCCAGCACGTTCCCCGATCTGCCGCTAAGACGCAAGTGCGCGGTATTTTGAGTTATTCCCGTTCTTTCCCCAGGCACGGCTGGCTTCATGTTGAGCACATAGTGAACTATCGCCAACAGGGAATGAGTTCCGTCGGCTTTCGTCACGATCGCATCTACGGACTTCAACGCCCCCTCGGGCAATTCAAAGTCGTCGGTCAGCATGACAATAGGAACTTCGGGACGGACCTGCTTGATCTCATCGGCAATGATGGCGCCATCTAGAAGGCCCAGATGATACTCCAGCACAATTGCATCCACTGGGCGCGACATAAAAAGCCGCAGACCTTCGGACCCATTGGTCGCGGTGACCACTTCGTATCCCTTGTCTTGCAATAGAGCCAGTTGGGCGGGCTGTCGATGGATGCAGAGTAGAGTTTGAGGGCTTGCCATGTCCGCACGCTATATGAGGGGCAAGTGCAATTTCTGCTCAAAATTGCTCACAAGCGTCGCGCGGCACCTGATTGGTCAAGTCGCGGCAGACGAGTTATTTGCGGCTGGAGGGCAAACGCTGAGGTTATTGGATGGGTCAATCGTGCAGAACTACATTGAGCAGTGAGCTGTGGACCTGCAGAGCGCCTTCTGCTCCTCCGGCATAATGGATGAAACCTAATTTCCTGAATCGGTTCATGAAAAAGCTCACTCGCGAACGAGTGGTTCCCACCATGTCGGCTAGAGTCTCCTGACTGATCTTTGGGACCACCGTCTCAGGGATGCCTTCCTTGCCGAAACGAGCGAGCAATAGGAGGACGCGGGCCAGTCTCTTTTCGCTGGAATTGAACAACTGGTCGACCAGATCCTCTTCGTAGCGGATATTGCGCGCCAGCAAATAGGCCACGAACATCTCGGAGAACGCGGGCTCGCGGTGAAGGGCACCCATCATCGTCTTTTTATCCACCCGCAGAATCTCGCAATCCGTCATGGCCGCCGCGGAGCCCATACGCAGAAGCTGGCCTGCCAGCGAACCCTCACCAAAAAAGTTCCCCTCACTCACGATGGCGATCGTCGCTTCCTTGCCAGCCTGGGATACCACGGTGAGCCGCACTTTGCCTTTCTGAACATAGAAGACAGCGTCGGCCTCATCTCCTTGCGCAAATATCAGTTGCTTTTTCGGAACAGACAGGATCTTCCTGCCATCGCCGATTGTCGCGAGGAAAGTGTGGGAGTCGAATCCGCGGTTCTTCTTGGCAGCCGCCGGTGGCCTCATAAGTAGCAATTATAGTCTTGCGGAAGAAGTCCAATATCCATAAAACACTTGGGACGTCATAGCTTTCAGAAGTGAGCTATTCTGCACAGTATTCGGAAGAGTAAGTCAGTGACCCTAGAATGTTTGCTCCGAGTGGTGGGCATCCGATTTGGGGGCCCATTCAATGTGGCGCGGTGCGGGGCCAGTGAGTCCCCACTTCTTTCCGGGCTTGGCGACACAAGTTGGACAACGAACTGCCAGGGCTTGTTCTTTTCCTAAAGCTTCTTCAGCCCCATAATGCACCGTTGCCCGGCAACGGGCTGGTCAATTTTGACCAGTCCGCGAGTCCACTTTCGTTGAATACTGACAAGAAGCAAATTTCAATCCAGATTCAGACTAAGTGATCGCTGGCGACCCAGCTGGAAGGCAAGTTCTTTCAACATTTGTTCTCTCCAGGTATAAGACAGATGGCATTGCCAAACACCGTGTTTCCGAGCAGGACTTTAGAAGTCGTCGGCCCCCGCCCCCTGCCACAAGATGGGGTTTCAGCCGCGCGTGTACGATTGCGACCGAAGCCATCGCTGCCCAGTCGAATCGCGGTGATCGGGAATTATCTTCCGCGGCAATGTGGAATTGCCACGTTCACAACGGACCTGTGCGCAGCCATTTCAGCAGAATACGGGACAGCTCGGCTTCTGGCGCTCCCGGTCAACGACACCGAGGAGGGGTATGAATACCCCGCGCGCGTGCGATGGTCGCTCTCCCAGGACGACTTGAAGTCCTATCAGGAAGCGGCTGACTTTCTGAACTTCAACAATATCGATATGGTGTGCCTGCAGCACGAATATGGAATCTTCGGCGGTCCAGCCGGAAGCCATATTTTGCATCTGCTGCGCCGTCTGAAGATGCCGGTCGTGACCACGCTGCACACGGTTCTGCGCGAGCCAGACCCTAACCAACTGAGGGTCATGGAGGAGATCGCGGAGCTTTCCGATCGCCTCATCGTTATGAGCCAACTCTCATCCCAGTTCTTGCAGGAAATCTTCAAGGTTCCAGGCAGCAAGATCGACATGGTTCCCCACGGGGTTCCGGACCTGCCATTCCTGGATCCCAATTTCTACAAAGACCGCTTCGGTGTGGAAGGGAAAGCCGTTCTCCTCACGTTTGGCCTGCTCTCGCCGAATAAGGGAATCGAAAACGTGATTCAAGCGCTGCCGCAGATTTTGTCCAGGCACAA
>PLKR01000460.1:9127-15307 GCA_003140655.1 Acidobacteriaceae bacterium
TCCGGGACACTCGCTTATGCGCTCGGCGCGGGTAAAGCGATCATTTCGACTCCGTATTGGCACGCGGTTGAGTTGTTGGACGACCGCCGGGGCGCTCTGGTCCCCTTCCAAAATCCCAGCGCTATCGCACAAAAGACAATCGAACTCTTGGATACCCCCGCCATACGCCATGCCATGCGGAAACGTGGTTATCTGTTCGCGCGGGAGATGGTCTGGAAAAGAGTAGCGCAGGGTTACATGGAAAGCTTTTCACGAGTGCGCAGCGATCGCATGGAGACCCCACAAGTTCAGTTCTCGGCCCGCGCCATTCACAAATCGCCGAATCAGCTACCTGCATTGAACCTGAATCACCTGCATCGGATGACGGATGACACGGGAATGCTGCAGCACGCTATCTTCACCGTCCCGAACCTTGGAGAGGGCTACACCACAGACGACAATGCTCGCGCCCTCAGTTTCGCAGTCCTGCTGAAGCAAATGGGCGAGAAACAGCTTGGGAAAACCGCCTTAGCTACTACAGATTCCGTGCCCGCAGATTCCTCTTTCCGGTACTTGTCGTTTCTGGAACATGCGTTTAATCCAGTGAATGGCAGATTCAGAAACTTCCTCGGCTACGATCGCCGGTGGAACGAAGCCGCGGGCTCAGAAGATTGTCATGGACGCGCGTTGTGGGGACTCGGAACTGTGCTAGGGCGGTCCAGGGATCAGGGATTGAGGTGCGCTGCCGGTCGTTTGTTCGAGTTTTCCCTGCCCGCAGTTATGGAATTCAGAAGCCCTCGTGCCTGGGCCTATGCCTTACTCGGAATTCAGGAATACCTGGATTCGTACGCCGGAGACCGGGACGCGCAGAAAGTAAGATCCGCGCTCGCCCGGCGATTGCTCGAAATGTATGAGTCGATCCGGCGTCCGGACTGGAAGTGGTTTGAGGATGTCGTGGCCTACGGGAACGCCAGGCTGCCCCAAGCCATGCTGCTCGTGGGGTCAGCTTGCGCAGATGATCGCATGATCTCTGCCGGTCTCGAATCCCTGGGCTGGCTTACGGACACCCAACGCTGCGAAACCAACGGCCACTTTGTACCCATCGGATCGCAAGGCTTTTATCATAAGGGCGGTGAAAAAGCCCGCTTCGATCAACAGCCGATCGAAGCCGCCGGCGCGGTTTCTGCGTGCCTGCAGGCATACCGCGTAACCGGTGACAGCNNCGTCACCGGCGGCTGCCGGGACGGCCTTCATCCCGACCGCGCCAATCAGAACCAGGGCGCGGAGTCGACGCTATCGTTCTTGATGGCACTGCTGGAAATGCGTTCGCTGCAAGAGTCTGAACCAAAGGAAATCCCATCATGACTATTCCCGCTCAGGAACCTATGAGCCCGCTGAGTACTCGCTACGAACCGCTCCTTCATCGGCATCCCGCTAACCCAATCCTGAGCAGTAAGGATTGGCCGTACTCCGTTAATAGTGTGTTCAATGCGGGAGCGACGCTGTTGGCAGATGGCTCAACGTTGCTGCTTTGCCGCGTGGAAGATCGGCGCGGTTTGTCGCATTTTTGTGCCGCCCGCTCTCGAAACGGTGTTGATGGATGGCAAATTGATAGCGAACCGACATTGATGCCCAGTCCGAAGGATTTTCCCGAAGAAATCTGGGGCATCGAAGATCCTCGCATCACTTTCGTGCCTGAATTGCAGCAATATGTAATCACCTACACTTCCTATTCGCGAGGTGGTCCCGGAGTATCCCTGGCTCTGACCAAAGACTTTCGAACTTTCGAACGCTACGGTGTAATCATGCCGCCGGACGACAAGGACTCGGCGCTTCTGCCCCGAAGAATCAACGGATACTGGGCGCTGATTCATCGGCCTGCGACCAATCTGGGAGCGCACATCTGGATTTCTTACTCCCCTGACCTCCGCCATTGGGGAAGGCACCGGCTCATGTTGGAAGCGCGCCGCGGTGCCTGGTGGGATGCCAACAAAATTGGTTTATCGCCTCCCCCCATTGAGACTTCCAGAGGATGGCTCGTGCTCTACCACGGCGTACGGCACACGCCTTCGGGCTGTTTGTATCGCTTGGGTTTGGCCCTGTTCGATCTGGAGAATCCGGCAAAATGCCTGCTGCGAGGAGATTCGTGGATCTTTGGGCCGGAGGCGCAGTACGAAGTCCACGGCGACGTTGACGACGTTGTGTTCCCCTGCGGATATACGATGGACGCCGATGGCGACACCCTCAACATTTATTACGGCGCCGCGGACTGCGCCATTGCCCTGGCTCGGGCCAGCGTGCGATCTCTACTGGATTGGCTGGACACGAATGGAAGTTGTGAGCGTCGGCAGCGAACCTAGGATCATCTATGAAACTATTTTTAAGAATGTGCAACTTGATCAGGGGTTCTTAATCTGTGCATGTGAGCTATCTTGCTCAGACACGAATGGCTATAGCTGTCATTCTTTATTCTCCTGAGTGTGTCGAGGGAGCCGCGGACGCTGATTCGTAGCTCTCATTCCCAGGTCGTTGCGGGTCGGGTCGTAATCAATTCCGGCGCGGGCGACCACATCCAGCCAATCGGCATTCTTCATCCGCGTGTACGCCGCGAACCTGCGACGTGCACGATTCGACCCTAAAGTTCTCGAACCTCGAAACTAATGCAACCCCTCAGGCGGACGAGAGGTGTTAGCCCGCAAAAGAAGAAAGGTCAAAGATCATGCCGTTAATTCAACTCCTGGAAGTTCTCATCGTAGTGGGTGTTCTTCTGTGGCTGGTGAATCGCTTCATCCCCATGCAGTCATCCATCAAGTCGATTTTGAACGGTGTTGTGGTAATTGCGGTTGTTCTGTGGCTGCTGAATGTTTTTGGGTTGTTTCATTCCCTTTCCGGCATCCGTCTCGGAAAAGGATGAGATGTGCGAGGCCATTCGTAGAAATACGTTACGAAACCCAAACTCTGAAGGAAGCTAGACAGAGGCAGATACCTGCCACAAGGAGACATTTGTGAAGACAAAGCTGTTGTTAGCCGCCGCAGTCGCGCTGAGTTTGCCAGCCGTAGCTCAGACCAATTCTCAAACTCCGGGGGAAGTCGAACATATGAGTTCGACGCCCACGTTCCGCGTGACTGTCATCAGCCGCAGCGTGCAAGCCGTCAACTACGAGCACCGCAGCGGAAGCTCGAAGCTGGATTTTGCCGGCACGACCTTGATGCCGTCGGCCAATGGAGAAGCCAAGGTGAACAGCCACCGCGGATCGATCGTGATCGACGCTGAATTTGGCGACCTGCAAAGGCCGACCACTTTCGGCAACGAGTATCTGACCTATGTCCTGTGGGCGATTTCGCCCGAGGGCCGCGCCGTAAACTTGGGCGAAGTGCTGGTCGGCGATAACCATCGCAGCAAGTTGCAAGTGAGCACCGACCTTCAGGCTTTCGCCCTGATTGTTACTGCGGAACCTTACTATGCCGTTCGACAACCCAGCAATGTGGTTGTGCTCGAGAACTTGATTCGCGAAGACACCAAAGGAACCAGCGAGGCAGTCAACGCAAAGTATGAACTGATGGAACGAGGCGGCTACATTCCCACCGGCTACAAGTTCGATCCGGTGGTTTTGAATGCCAGGTTGCCATTGGAATTCTTCGAGGCGCGGAATGCGCTGCGCATCGCTCAATCTGAGGGAGCGGAGCAATTCGCCCCAGACAGTTATCAGCATGCCGTCCAGTTGATGAATAACGCGGATGGCTACGCCATAAGCAGACACATGGACCGGAAGCCGCTGATCGCGGTTTCCCGCGAAGCGGTGCAGACTGCGGAAGATGCACGCGCCATCGCAGTCAAGAAGGAAGACGAGGTGCGCCTGGCCAATGAACGCCAGAATTCAGCGGACGCACAGGCACAATCGCAGGCGCAGGCGGATGACGCGATGCGGCAGAAGCGGCAAGCCCAGGCCGCCACGGCGCAAGCCCAAGCGGATGCGGCAAACGACCAAGCCGCTGAGGCTCAGGCAGAGTCCGATGCGGCCAGAGCAAGGAACGCCGCCGCCGATGCGCAAGCCGCAACCGCGAGGGCTCAATCCGATATGGCCGATAACCAGGCTGCTTCAGCAAGCGCGCTTTCGGCCGCGCAGGCCGATGCCGAACAGTCCCGCCTGGCAGCACAGCAGGCTCAGTTGAACGCGCAACAGGCAGACACAGACAAAGCCGCCATGCGCGCCAAATTGTCCGAGCAGTTGAATTCGATTCTCCAGACGCGCGACAGCGCGCGCGGTCTCATCGTCAGCATGTCCGATGTCTTGTTTGACACCGGAAAATATTCGTTGAAGCCGGGTGCGCGCGAGAAGCTGGCAAAGGTCGCCGGTATTCTCCTCGCCTATCCCGGGCTCAACATTGAAGTCGGGGGATATACCGATAACGTCGGCGGCGATTCCATGAATCAAACGCTCTCCGAGAACCGCGCCNNGCCAAAGGCTTCGGCAACACTTTGCCGGTAGCTTCCAACGACAACTCCGCCGGCCGGCAACAGAACCGGAGAGTGGAACTTCTCGTGTCCGGCGACGCCATTGGCAGTCCGGTCAATGCGACAACAGGAAGCTTGCAGTAGAGCAAGCGTAGGTAAACGATTCGAAATCAATAACGGAGGCAACACCCCATGAAACTAGTAGGAGTTATCAGCACAGCAGTTCTGTCTTTGGCGCTCGGAGTCGCAGTTCCGGCGTTCGCACAGGATCAGCACGACCAGGACGAACAGAAAGCCAAGCCTGCCCAGGACGAGAAACAGGTGCAACCAGAAAAACCCGTAAAGCAAGNNGAGAAGAACGCACAGCCGGAACAGCACGCCGCTGGTAACGGTGACCGCATTCCCGCAGACCGATACAAGGCCAACTTTGGACAGCAACACACGTTTCGCGTCACCCAAGGCGATTACAATAATCACCGCTTCGAATACGGCGGCTATTCGTTCGGATTCGTTGGTGTGTGGCCAAGCAATTGGCTCTACACGCAAAACGTCTATGTTATCGAGATAGACGGCGTGTATTACCTGTGCAACCCGATGTACCCGGGCGTTAACCTTGCACTCAGCTTCACACTCTAGTTGGCTTAGTCCGCTTTCCCCTGCGGATGCAACCAGCTAACTGTGATCGGCGCGAGTCCATTTCCTGGACTCGCGCCACTTTCTTTCCGGCGCCGGCAAGGTCGTCTCGAGAAATCGATTCAGCAGATTTAGTTGCGACATCCTCAAGAAGTGAGCAGTAGTGTACAGACTTGGCCAGTGCCTCCGTGGAATGCTTCCCTCGACGCGAACGCCGTTCCATCCGCGCAGCCCACAGAAGCAATGTACAACCGGGCAATCGAAGGATGATCGGGCAAGGTGGTTCCAAATGCGCACAAGCCGTTTTCTGTTGTTGGGTTTTCTGATACTGGCTGTACTGGCCATACCGGCCATCTCGTTGGCACAGCTCGGCCTGTCAATCACGATCGCTCCGCCCGAACTGGTTACATACTCGCAACCCCTTTGTCCTCAGAGCGGTTATTTGTGGACGCCCGGTTACTGGGCTTACGGTGGTGAAGGCTATTTCTGGGTGCCTGGCACATGGGCCGAACCGCCCGCCGTTGGCCTGCTCTGGACCCCCGGCTATTGGGGTTGGGGCGGCAACGCCTTCGCCTGGAATGAAGGCTACTGGGGTCCGACCGTTGGCTTCTACGGGGGCGTCAACTACGGCTTCGGCTATGGTGGCGTCGGCTACGGAGGAGGATATTGGAGTAACGGAGCCTTCAACTACAACACCACGGTGAATAACGTGAACGTCACGAACATTCACAATGTTTACAGCAAGACCGTAATCAACACCACGGTAAACCACGTCAGCTACAACGGCGGCACGGGTGGGATTACCGCCCGCCCGACTGCTGCGGAAGAGACCGCGGCACATGAGCGTCACACTCCGGCAACGGCCGCGCAAACAGGGCATCAACAGGCCGCCAGTAAGAACCGCGAACTATTGGCGTCCGTGAATCATGGCAAGCCGCCAATCGCCGCAACTTCGAAACCGGGAGAGTTTACCGCCAAGGGAGCGGTGGCGGCCAAGGGCGCTGCAGCCGAGAACAAGGCCACTGAGAGTAAAGCGGCCGCAACCCGTTCGAACGAGAACAAGGCCACCGAGAGCAAAGCAGCCGCAACTCGTTCGAATGAGAACAAGGCCG
>PLKR01000324.1 GCA_003140655.1 Acidobacteriaceae bacterium
GCGGATCGCCTTCTCCACCTCATCCATCTCAATTGCCAGCAGTTGAGCCACCACACCCACATACACCATGTTCTTGACCAACTTGCGAAGCTTCGCCTCGGGGCAAACCGCCGCCACAAGCTTGTCGTAGGGAACCGAATAGAAAATCAGGTCGTTGCGCAGCTTGTCGAGCGCAAGCGGTTCGTCGTAAAGCACCGAAGCGCCCGGCGCCAGCGACATCACGTCGTCTTGCGCGGTTTCGGCGTTCATGGCAACCAGAAAATCGATTTCCTTCTTGCGGCCAACGTAGCCGTCTTTGTTTGCGCGAATCGTATACCAGGTCGGCAGACCGGCAATGTTCGAGGGAAACAGGTTCTTGCCCGAAACCGGCACGCCCATCTGAAAGATGGCGCGCAACAAAACCGTATTCGAACTTTGCGAGCCTGAGCCATTCACCGTGGCAACCTGAATGCTCATGTCATTGACGATGCGCTTGCGTCCCAATTGCCCGCCCGTACCCTGGGGCGCAACATCCGTAGTAGCCATCCCTACACCTTCCTTTGATTAAAGGGCGGAGTAAGACCCGCCCAACCTTCAACTCGAGGGGAACAGATAAGTATACGGCGGCGGCGTTGCGCCGGCACGCCAAATCGCCCGCCCGAAGCCGGGAGGAACCTATTTGGGAACGAGAAGCTGGAAGAAAAGATCACTCCGGACTATTACTCGGTTTTGAAGAACTGGGCCATGGCGCGGAACTTATTATATCGTGACACAAGCAACTCTGGCAGTGGGACTTTCTTCAGCTCTGAGAAGTGCTTCTGCAAACTGACATCGAGCAAGTTCGCAGCTCCTTCGTGATCCCGGTGCGCTCCGCCTTCGGGTTCAGGAACGATATCGTCGATGCAGCCCAGTTCGCTAAGATCCGTGGCTGTAATACGCATGGCCTCCGCCGCCAACTCCTTCTTGGTCGCGTCCCGCCACATGATGGCGGCGCAGCCTTCGGGAGAAATCACCGAGTAGATCGAGTTTTCCATCATTAGCACGCGGTCGGCCACTGCAATCGCTAACGCACCCCCGCTGCCTCCAACCCCAATCACGGTGGCGATGATAGGCACTTCCAGCCCCGCCATTTCCCGCAAGTTGTGCGCAATTGCTTCGGCTTGCCCGCGCTCCTCCGCATGAATTCCTGGGTAGGCGCCATCCGTATCTACCAGAGTGAAAATCGGCCTGCGAAATTTTTCTGCGACCTGCATTACGCGCAGTGCCTTGCGATACCCCTCGGGATGAGGCGTGCCAAAATTGCGGTACACGCGCTGTTTCATGTCCCGCCCCTTCTGGGTGCCGACTACCAGAACCTCCTCACCATGAAAGCGTGCCATCCCGCAAACCAGCGCCGGATCGTCGCCGAAACCGCGGTCCCCGTGAATCTCGCTCCAGTCCGTGAACACCCGCTCGATATAGTCGAGCGTCTGCGGACGCTGGGGGTGCCGGGCCAGTTCCGTTTTCTGCCAGGCGGTTTGCAGGCCCTTCATCTCCTCTCTGAGAATGTGAACGCGCTCCTGAAGTTTCGCGAGTTGGCGCTGAGTCGACTCATTCTGTCCGGCGGTGGCCTCAATCAGCGCCACTTGGCGCTCAATCTGCTCCAATTCCTGCTGCGCTTTTTGGGTTGCTTCCATGGTTGAAATGATAACGGATTCAACTGATCACTCGCACACTTCCCCGCCCGCACAACTGTTCGACTCGGGCGATGAAGTTGCGATCTGGCAGCACATTATAACCTTCCGCTTCCATCACGACCATGAAATCCCCCGCCCGTTCCACGTCGAACAACACTCGCGCCTCGCCCTTGCGCTCCCTGAAAAGCGTGTGCAGATCGTCCACCGTGGCCTCACCCGTGGTTTCCAGTGGCACTCGAATGCGAATCGCGCGCGGCAGCGGAACCTTGGCCTCTTCCAGAGGCATAATCTCAGCCGCCGTAATCTTGGGATTCGCTCCTTCTTCGATTCTCACCCCGGCCCTCACCAGCACCGGAACTTCCAGCTTCACCTTGTCCTGCAGACGCTTGTACGCTTCCGGGAAGACGATCATATCGATCGAACCTGACATATCCTCAAGCGTGGCCTGGGCATAAAATTCTCCACGCTTGGACTTTTGCACGCGCACGTTGCCGATGATCCCAGCCGTCGCGATGGTCTCGTCCTTGCCGGTCGACCTGGTCATCGCGGCGACCTCATCGATCCGCAGCGCCTGCAGATCCGCCAACTTGTCTTTGTATTTCTCCAGTGGGTGACCGGTGATGAAGAAGCCCACGATTTCTTTTTCAGCCGCCAGGCGCGCCTGCTCGTCCCAATCAGGAATATTGGGCAGCTTGTCATTGTCCGCCTCGGACTCCTCCTGCTGAAACACTCCGAACAGCCCGTGCTGCCCCGACTCCACATCGCGCTGTGCCTTCTGGGCGCGATCCATGGCGCGATCCAGCACAGTCATTAATTGCGCGCGCCGCCCCAGCGAATCCATCGCTCCGCTCTTGATCAATGACTCCAGCACGCGCTTATTAAGCAGCCGCAAATCGACGTTCTCGCAAAATTCATAAATCGACTTGAACTGTCCCAGCTTCTTCCGCGCCGCCACAATCGACTCAATCGCATTGCCGCCGACATTCTTAACCGCCGCCAGCCCGAAGCGAATCGCTTCGCCATGCGGTGTGAAATTCGCATCCGAGACGTTAATATCCGGCGCCTCAACCGCAATGCCCATCTCGCGGCATTCGTTGATGTA
>PLKR01000353.1:0-178 GCA_003140655.1 Acidobacteriaceae bacterium
GATGCAGACCTGCCCCGAACGCGTTAGTTGCCAGCCCACAATCGGGTAGGACAACAATTCCTTCTTGAAGACGATACGGAATTGAAACGGAAGGTAGACGTAGAGAACCGGAATGTCCAGCGCCGAGGCGTGATTCACCGCGTAAACATGGGGCCCCGACGTATCGATCTTCTCCAGA
>PLKR01000353.1:235-1534 GCA_003140655.1 Acidobacteriaceae bacterium
ACGCCGCGGCGCAACCACAGGCGCTGCCTGTGCGCCGCTTTCTACATCCACTGATGAATTCACTTCCTGCACACTTCCATTCTAGGGGAAACCGCTCGCGTGTGCTGCTTCAGACTTCAGCGCCCACGCTGCGCATCACTTCGCCCACCAGATAAATCGATCCTGTAATTACGACAACTGTCCCTGCCTTCGCGAGCGCTCGAGCCCGCTCCACGGCGTGGTGAACGTCTTCCACTGCCTCAATCTCAACGCCGGTTCGGGCCGCTGCTTGNNAGCGGAAACAGAATTTCCGTCATCTCCGAGATTGCCTTATCCCGCATCGCGCCGAAAACAAAAATCAGCGGACGGTCTTCATACCGCTCCGAAAGCCCAGCACGCAGTGCCCACGCCCCCGCGGGATTGTGCGCCACATCGATAACCATCTCCGGCCACCCCAGCCGCGCCGCGATGACCTGAAACCGTCCCGGCCAGCGTGTCTCGCGGATGCCGCGTTCGATGCTCCTCGCCGTGATGCTGCTGAATCCCTGCTCGCTTAGTTCCGCCGCTGCCGCAATTGCCAGCGCCACATTGCGCAATTGATGCCGGCCCACCAGCGGCGTCTCCACCAGAATCTGTTCTCCCAGGACTTGAAGCGGGTAGCGATAGACTTGTCTGGGTGTGCCGGTCTCGGTACTGGGTACCAGATACTCGGGACTCCCCGGCGAAACCGGCGGCACATACGGAACCGCGTTCACCGCCCGCGCCCCCAGTTCCAGGATCGTATTCCCGATCACGTCATTGGCCTCAGGCTGTTGCGGCAACGTCACTACTACGCCGCCCGGACGAATGATTCCCACTTTCTCTCGCGCAATCTCGCCCACCGTATTGCCGAGAAACTTCTGGTGGTCAAGCGAAATATCGGTAATCACGCTCACCTGCGGCTCTACGACGTTCGTCGCATCCAGCCGTCCGCCCATGCCGACTTCAAGCACCGCAAGGTCAACTCTCTCCCGCGCAAAATGCTCCAACGCAATCGCCGTCATCATCTCGAAAAAACTGGGATGCCACGGCAACTCCGCGCGCTCCACCAACTTCTCCGCAACCCGATCCACCTCGCCATGAAGCGATGCAAACTCGTCATCGCTGATCTCTTTGCCGTCGANNTTCAATCCCGATGCCCGCAGGATCGAGGCCAGCGTCGCCGCGGTCGACCCCTTGCCATTCGTTCCGGCGATCAGCACACTCGGAAAGCGGCGCTCGGGATGATCCATTCCTTGCAACAGCACCCGCATATGCGCGAGATCGAATTTGTGCGCAGGC
>PLKR01000353.1:1579-3708 GCA_003140655.1 Acidobacteriaceae bacterium
CCCACCATGAAATCCAGCGCCCGCGCAATGTAGGGCTTGAGTTCCTTGCGATGCACTACCGCGTCCAACATTCCATGTTCCATAAGGAATTCGCTGCGCTGAAAACCCGCCGGCAGTTTCTGCCGGATCGTCTGCTCGATGACCCGCGGCCCGGCAAACCCAATCAACGCCCCAGGTTCGGCAATATTCAAATCACCCAGCATGGCAAACGACGCCGTCACCCCGCCCGTGGTCGGGTCGGTCAGTACAGAAACATACGGCACCTTCACCTTGTCCAGTCGAGCCAGCGCCGCCGAAATCTTGGCCAGCTGCATTAGGCTGATCACGCCCTCCATCATCCGCGCCCCGCCCGAAGCCGACACAATAATCAGCGGAGTGCGCGAATCCACGGCGCGCTCCACCGCCCGGGTGATCATCTCGCCCACCACCGCTCCCATACTGCCGCCAATAAACGCATACTCCATCACACTGGCGACGACAGTCCGTCCGAGCAGCTTGCCCTGCGCGTTGATCACCGCATCTCTCAGCCCCGTGTCGCGCTGCGCCTGCCGCAGCCGCGACGAGTACGGCTTCAAATCTACAAACTTCAGCGGATCGGTCGACGATAGATTTCCGTCGAACATCTCATACTGGTTCTCATCCAGCAGCAGTGCCAGTCTCTTCCGGGCATCGATGCGAAAGTGCTTTTCGCACTTTGGACATACGTTCAAATTCTCTTCCAGGTCTTTCTTCCAGATAATCTGCCGGCAGTTCTCACACTTCACCCACAACCCTTCGGTGCGAACCGTCTTCTCGCCCGAAGTGTTCAGTTCCCCGGATTCACGCTTGAACCAAGCCATAAGAATTTAGTAATTGGGTGATTTTGTAATTTGGCAATTGAAAACCGAATCCGGAACCCTGCAGAAATCGCTCAATCGCCCGATCGCAAAATCACTCAATTTCAATACTCGATCCCCCGCTGCGCCATTACGCCCTTTTCGTAAGCGTGCTTCACCTGCCGCATCTCCGTCACCGTGTCGGCGGCCTCGACAATTGTGGGGTGTGCGTTCCTTCCCGTCAAGATGACATGCACCATTTCCGGTTTCCTCTTCAGGCTTTCCACCACCTTGGCCGGGTCCAGCATGCCGTAACTGATCGCGTAGTTGATCTCATCCAGCACCACCAGATCCCACTCGCCCGATTGGATCGCCTTCTCCCCCTCCGCCCACGCTTCCTCCACCATCTTCACATCTTCCGCATCCGGCTTCTCCGCGCCCACCTTCACAAATCCTCGTCCCATCTGCTTCATCACGAACTTGTCCCCGAAAGCCTTCACCGCGTCCAGCTCCCCGTAATGCCATGAGCCTTTCAGGAACTGCAGCATCAGGACTCGCATCCCCTGGCCCACCGCACGCAAGGCCGTCCCCATCGCCGCGGTGGTTTTCCCTTTTCCCGGCCCCGTGTTCACGATGATGAGACCGCGGCGTACGTCTGTCATGGTTGCAGGACGCTTGATTCTACTAGAAATCCCTCCAGGCAAGGCTGAAAGGTCCTTGCCAGTTATGGTGCATCCGCAAAAGTCTCGAATTTTCCACGGAACTCGGGCATCCAACCTAGCGTATCCGGGTGGAAGCAGTTCTCTGCCCCTCGGCAGACTGCGGAGGTCTCGTCGTGATCAACAAATGTCGCGTGTTATTGTTTTGCGTGCTCGCGGCCGTACCTGCATTTTCCGCTCAACACGTAGCCCTTCATCCCAGGCCCGGTTTCGATCCTGGCGACCAGGAAACCATTCGCCAGATCGTCGACATGGAGCGTCAGGCCAAAGAAGCCAGCCTCCATCGTGATGCTGACTTTTCCCTGCGCATCCTCGCTGATGACTACGTCGCCATCACTCCGCTCGGCCAGGTCACGACTAAACAGGAAACCATCTCGGCACGCCGCAGCGGTCAACTCCGCTACGAGTCGATGAACATCACCGACATGGTCGTCCGGCTCTACGGCGATACCGCGGTCGTGACCGCCCGCGCGGACGTCAAAGGCCACCAACTCGGCGAAGATTTCAGCGGACCCTATCGCTACACTCGCGTCTGGGTTCGCCGTAACGGACACTGGCAAACCGTCAGCTACCAGGCCACTGTCACGCAGTGAAC
>PLKR01000353.1:3824-4068 GCA_003140655.1 Acidobacteriaceae bacterium
CCCGCGGCTGGCGGATGCGGCTTTAGCGGCCAAAACCAACGGCGATCTCATCGACCTTACCCGGCCTCTTGAGAAAGATACGGACCTGCGTCTTTTGACCGACAAAGATCCGGAGGCATTGGAGGTTTACCGGCATTCCTCCGCACACCTGCTGGCGGCGGCCGTGCTGGAGCTTTTTCCTGAGACCAAGCTCGGCCACGGTCCGGCCACCGAGAGCGGATTCTTCTACGATTTCTACCGGCCC
>PLKR01000353.1:4109-4304 GCA_003140655.1 Acidobacteriaceae bacterium
GGGGCTGGCGGAGTTCAAAAAAGAAGGCGACTTCATGAAGTGCCACTTCATCGAGCAATTCACCAAGCCCGATGAAAAGATTTCGATCTACCGCACCGGCAAGTTCATCGATTTCTGCCGCGGGCCGCACATCCCGTCAACTGGCAAGATCAAGGCGTTCAAGCTGCTTAACATTGCGGGGGCTTACTGGCTGGG
>PLKR01000628.1:0-209 GCA_003140655.1 Acidobacteriaceae bacterium
ATGGCGTAAACCTTCTGCCCGACCTGCAAGTTGCGCGAGTCGCCGAGTACTGCGGGAACCAGGTCGGGCGCTTTGATCTGGATCACGGCCAGATCGTGCGCCTGATCGGTACCCACCACCGTCGCCTTGTACTTCTTGCGGTTGTGCAGCGTGACTTCCACCTGGCGCGCGTCGGCGATGACGTGATAGTTGGTGAGGATGTGGCCATC
>PLKR01000628.1:214-5070 GCA_003140655.1 Acidobacteriaceae bacterium
TGCGATAGACGCTGATATTGTTCTGCTCTTCGCTGTCGAGCCCTTCGCCGCCGGAAGCCTCGGTGATCTCCACCTGCGCGGGATGGCTGAACCAGTTCACCGGATTCGAGCCGGCCAGTTTCGCATTCGAACGCCAAGTGGTGAAGTAGAAGAATGCGCCGGCGATTACCAGCGCGAACATTGCAGGTCGTATGAGTTTCATAGGTTCAAACCTTCAGGGCCGCGAACCGGATCTGAGCAAAAAGCCCAGTTCGATTCTACGTTCGATTCTAAACAATGTTCCATCCAGAGGCACGACGAACAGTCTCCCCTGACCTGTGGATTTCTGACTGTAATTATTCTCTGGGCGCAGCTAGTGGAAAAGTGTAATCGAGTTGGAGTTTTTTGCTTTTCTGAAGCGCCCCGAGGGGTACCCCCTCCCCCCGGTCTCTTGGAATCATCGGGTTAGCGGGAAAATCACATTTAATCTATGAGCGTCAATAAGTTGCGGGCAAAATCTTGCGTTCACAGGACTTAGCTCCAGTGTGGCCCAGGATGCATCTACTGCCTCCGCCTTGGGATGATGAACTCATTCGATGCGGAGGGCAAGGTCAGATGTCACATGCTGGCTGTGGATTCTGGGAGGCGTGATAGGCGCATTCCGTGCGTCCCCTCTCAGTGAAAAATCGCGCGAGTATCGAGCAAAGCGCATTCAGAGAAGTGGCTTCAACTCCGATTCAAAGACATCAGTGTATTCAAACCCGATGACCTTCTTGCGGAGTATGCCTTGACGGTCATAGAGCATCGTGGTCGGTATCCCTTCAATGCCGCCAAATTTCTGCTTCAAGTCATCAGCAGCAACCGCCAGCGGATAGCGGACTCCGATTCCCTTCGCAAACAGGACCGGATCTTCCATATCTCTCATGGTGTCGAGCTTGAATCCGACGACCGCAAATCCGCGAGAACCGTAACGGTCGACGAGCTTCTGATAGCCGGGCATCTCTTTCCTGCACGGCTGGCACCATGTGGCCCAAAAATCAATGAGCACGACTTTGCCGTGAAGGTCAGCCGAGGAAATCTCGCGTCCTTGCAAGTCCTTCACAGAGAAGTCAGGCAGCCGTGAGCCAATCTCACCCGCTGCGATTACATCTTGTTTGGGCTGAGGCGGGCCCGTCGAATGCCGGTTACATCCGACGAGTCCAACCGCAGCGAGGCCCAGAAGTAACAAACGTTTTCTCAGCATTTACTCCTTCTTTTGCACTTCCAGAATCACGAGTTTTAGTGGAGCCGAAAGGTCGGCTTTCTTTTTTCCCGCGGGCTTCTTGTACAACTGGCCACGAACTGTGACTATCGTCTGAGTACCCGCAAGCGCTTCCAGACCCTTCGACAATTCATTCGGTGCGAATGCAAATGACTGATTCGGCTCGACCTGCAAGGCAAGGTTGCCCGAAGAGTCCTTTACGATTTTCCCACGTGCGGTCATATCCATCTCCGCAGCGGTCACACCGCTGTCGTATGTCGCCTTGAGAAGCTGGACAGGATCAATCTGCCCATCTTCTTTGGGGGTGACATCGACCTTTCCATCTAACAAGCTCACTTCTACTGTTTGAACGCCAGACTGGCGTCCTAGGTGTTGTTTCACACCATAGGCTCAAAAATTTCAGGTCATGCCTTCGACGCGCATTTCAATATGCTTGATTTGCGCTTGAACCACTGGCACAACCGCGATCGAACCGAGCAGAACAAGTAGCGCGACTCTTTTCATCTTCATTGTTTTCTCCTTTCTCAAAAGTGCAGCCGAAACTGCTGCGTGATTCCAAAACTGATATGACGCCGGACAGGCATAAATGATGCGCCGGTCGAATGCGCAGCGTCCCAGTCCATCCCCAACCAAACATGCAGTCCGGGACGCAAGCCCGCATAGGTGGTGATTCCGGCCAGCAAAACATCGCCACCGCTCCGCCTCTGAGTAATTCCCGCGATGCGGTCATCTTGAGAATGCAGCCAGGTCAGCACCGGGCCAACAAACCATTCGCGGTTCCCGTTCTTCGACTCATACGGCCGGTACGATAACCAGAAACGCGATTCCAAGCCATCGCCAAGGCGCGTTGCCTGTGTTCCCTTGGATCGGACGAGGGAATGGAAATCTCCGTCCGCGACAAGACGCCTAACGTTGAAAAGGCCGGTGTGCGTCCAATTCGCTGCCAGAAACAGATCGGTAGAACCCGAGCCCGGCTGCAAACTGGCAGGCAGCGGATTTGCCTTGCCGTCTGTCAGGTCTGTCCGGCCCGTCGGAATCTTGGGGCCGAACGTGACCGACGCCTGCGTTGTCCCTCTTGGCGAATCCCGCCGGTAGAAACGGTACTTTACGAGAGCCATCGCATCGCCCAGGCCCGTTCCCGCAACGGCTTGGGCGTTCGCCATGTCAAAGTGATTTGTGACAACCGGAACGAGAACGGTCAAGTCGAAATCGTGGTAGAACCCCCACGTGAAGTTGAAATCGCCCTCGTGCGAGAAAGTGGGCCGGGCAGTTTCAGGAATGCTGCTCGATATTCCCGGGATTAGGCCGCGCGTGGTGAAGATGGAGTTATAGGAAATGAGTCCGCCGCCTGGAAACAACGGCGGGGCCGTTTCAGGGGCTGGCCCTTGCCCTCTGGCTGTCGAAGCAGAAAACAATAGGATGAGCGCCACCAAGAAGCCGCTCCCGTAACCGCTACCGATCCGAAATCTCACGAGGCTTTCCTCCAGCAAAGACAACGATTCCAAGCACACGAACGCGTGAAGCCGGGGACCGACTGGAGGTCAGACTAGATGCGAAGAGGCGCGGAGGCCGAGGAGTATAAGATGGGCGGGGCGTGGCATCGCGTTGCGAAGCCTCGAACAGGGAAATCTAGGCCAGGGCTTTCACTCGATGCCAGCGCAACTGCAAATACAATGGCGGAGGCGGACAAGCCGTGCCCGGACGAGAGCTGCACAAAAGGACCGTGCATGGTTGGCATGTCCTTGCAGCAATCCTGGCCATGATGACCATGCGATGAGCAATGCATTGATTTGCAGCACTGCATCGCCTGTTCCGGCGTCGCCGCAGCGCTGCAGTCGAATGCATATGTCGCGAAGGCGACTGCGAGTACGGCCCGAAAGATTTGCCCAGCCAAGCGCATTGCTGTCTAGCGTAGACGCTTAGTGTGCCCCGGTCAAGCATCCGCTAGTCTTTAGCGTTTAGCGCGGCGTTCACCTTTTTACGAATCTCTCCGATCCAGCGTATACTTAACCACGAAAAAGTGGGCAACCCGCCCGCTGCCACGCAGGCTCAGTCTTCGACCCTTGAACTCCACCAACCACACCCTCAAGAGGAGATCATCTTATGCCCACGATTACGACAAAAGACGGCACGCAGATTTATTACAAGGACTGGGGTAAAGGACAACCCATAGTGTTCAGCCACGGCTGGCCGCTCACTGCGGACGACTGGGACGGACAGATGTTGTTCTTCGGCCAGCACGGCTTTCGAGTCATCGCGCATGATCGGCGAGGGCACGGCCGTTCCACCCAGACGTGGGACGGTAACGAGATGGACACCTACGCCGACGATCTCGCGGCTTTAACCGAAAAGCTTGACCTGAAGAAGGCAATCCATGTAGGCCACTCCACCGGCGGCGGCGAAGTGGCGCGCTATATCGGCCGTCACGGTTCAAAGCGTGTCGGCATGGCCGTGCTTATCAGCGCCGTGCCGCCGCTGATGCTGAAGACCGAAAAGAATCCCGCAGGCGCGCCTATGTCGGTCTTCGACGGCCTGCGAGCTGCGTATGTGGAAAATCGTCCGCAGTTTTACCGGGACATTACGCTCCCGTTTTACGGCTACAACCGGCCCGGCGCCAAGATTTCGGAAGGTATCCGGGAGCATTGGTGGCTGCAGGGCATGATGGGAGGAATGAAGGCGGGCTACGACTGCATCAAAGCTTTCTCCGAGACCGACTTCACCGAAGATCTGAAGAGGTTCGACGTGCCCACTCTTATTCTTCATGGCGACGATGATCAGATTGTGCCCATCGGCGCGGCGGCCCTGCAGTCCGCAAAGCTGGTGAAAGGCGCGACGCTCAAGGTGTATCCAGGTTTCCCGCACGGGATGCCAACCACCAATGCGGACCAGATCAATGCTGACCTGCTGGCGTTCATCCAGAAAAGCCAGCAAGCCGCGGCATGAGCCTTATCCGGCCTTCCCTCTACGGCGAAGGCCGGATGCCCTTTATCTAAATTGCCGCGCCGAAATATGCCCGCACACCAAGCTGGGATCGAGGAAGTGATCGCCGCCAGAAAAAATAAGAGTGAACGCAGGGCTCGCATGAAAATTGCAATCCCGACCTCGTTATTCTTTCTGGCGCTCATGGGCGCTCACTTGGTATCTGCGCAATCTTCAAACAATGACAGTGCCCCAACGCCGGACCGCACCTACCAATTGCTTCGCGAGGACGAGGACTGGAGTTTCCTGCGGGACCGGGCCCCCCATGAGGATTTCTGGGATCCGATCAAGTATATCCCGTTGCGTAACGGCGTGGACGATTGGTATCTCACGATCGGAGGCGAGGCCCGCGAAGTATGGCAGCAGATCGGAAACGACAACTGGGGGCAAAGCCCTTACTGGAACGCGTACTTCGATGAAAGATACGTACTGTTTTTCGACGCGCACTATGGCAAACACATCCGCAGCTTCGTCGAGCTGAAGAGCGGTTTGAGTTCCTTCCGGATTGGTGGCCCGCGACCCATCGACGAAAAGAAACTAGACTTTCAGGCGGCATTTTTCGAAGTCGGCTCTTCCGAAGGCTCAAACTGGATCAACTTTCGAGTCGGCCGGCAAGAGATGCATTACGGGTCCGGGC
>PLKR01000298.1:0-2034 GCA_003140655.1 Acidobacteriaceae bacterium
CAGGTCTACAAGTACTTGCCCCTTAATGTCGTAAATCGGCTGGGTCTTGTCGGAGCTCTTGGCATCTGCCTGCCCAGCGAATACTTTTCCTGCGAATCCCGCGAACAGCCCCAGCACGAGGAACGCAACCCAAATCTTCTTCATCATTAATGTTTCTCCTTTGCGAGTGCGAACACTGATCGGTTTCGGTAGAGCGCTCGCAGGTCTCTTCCTTGGAATGTCAGGACCACCCGAGCTTACCCCTGCCACACTTAGACGCGGGACCCGGCAAATCTCTTCGTTCGATGAAAGCGAATTATTGACCGCGGAATGAAGCGCCCCGAGCGTGCCAAGCCAAAGGCACTATTTGTGAGCAGGGAGAACGCCCGTGGCGATTGCGAATACTGGGCTGGCAGTTCGAGACCCGGTGCGGCGGAGCGGCCAGGGCGCTTCCGCGTATCCAATGGAATATTGCGCGGCATGATTGGTGCCGGCGAACCACATGCGGACATTGCCGTCTTCAAGCAGAACGGTTGGCGCGGTATCCCCGCTCTCGTCGAAGCCTCCCGCGGTCGGCTCGATGATCGCTTTGGGATCGATGTCCCACGCGCTGGTAAGCGATGTTGCCCGCGCGACGCCGATCACGTGATCGGTACCATTCACTCCTGTGAAGAACAAATAAAGGTAGCCATCGGGCCCCAGAAGAATTGCCGGCTCGGCGATGCCATCGCGCATCCACTCAGGCGGCGCGTTTGGCGCGAGAAGCGGCTGCGCGGATTTCGCCCAATGAATGCCATCCGGCGAAGTGGCGGAAAGANNCGCATAAACCATAAGGTAGCCGCCCTGGTAGGGAATAATGTCGGGGCTATAAATAGCGTCAGCGTCAAAACTTTCCGGAGTAGGCGTAAGAACCGGTTCCGATTGGATGCGGGTAAACGTCACGCCATCTTGCGACGTGGCGAGTCCGAGCGAAGCAGGCAAACCCTTGGCAGGCTCGCCGGGAGTCATACCGTCGCGATAGCCGGAGTAATAAAGATAGTAGCCGTTCTGAGTTTTCATCAGAAATGGCGTTTCGAGATTCTCGTCCCAGGCGCCTTCGCGTCCGCGAAGGATTTCACCGCGAATCACGGCGCCGTCGGCGGCGTTCGCGATGGCAGTCCATTTCATGGAGTCAGGAGATGTCGCGAGAGAAATGCTGGCGTGCGGCCCGGCAGGATTTGCGAAATCCACGCTCGTGTACACAAGCCGGAACACGAATTCATCGGCGATAACGGACGGATCGGACACGATCCGCGACGCGCCGGAATAGACGGCTGCCGAGCTCTTGCTCCACGGCGCCCACCCGGCTCCGGTATCGAGTGCACCGGCAATCTTCCGCGCCTCGCCGCAACCGGCGAGCAATACGCACGCGACAATAACAATAGAAAGTCTTTTCATTGAATCCGAAAGTCGATCCTTCTAGGAATCGGCGACGGGGCGCAGGGGCATCGCGGACACATCACCATGGTCAACGAGTTGTAGCGATGGAGCAAGCAAAATAATGTAAAGTTTCTGTAATTGCTGTATCCACGGCGTTTAGTAATTATCCGCGTCTTCGGTCCCACCACTTGCGCCAGAACATACCCCAAGAACACTAGGGAGACATTCAACGAGTATTACAGCTTTCACAGGATGGCTGGAAATCTCCGCGCGGCCTAACGTGGATGTCGCAGTGCAAGCAGTGCAACCTGTGAGGAGGAAGTCCACGATGGAACAAAATTCATTGCGAGAACTTTATATCGACGAATTGAAGGATCTCTACAACGCCGAAAACCAATTGGTTAAGGCGTTGCCGAAGATGGCCAAGGCGGCCGAATCAGACGAGTTGCGTAAAGGCTTCGAAGGACATCTCGAGCAAACGCGCGGACACGTCAGCCGTCTTGAGAAAATATTCCAAACCCTCGACGAAAGTCCCAAGGGAAAGAAATGCAAGGGGATGGAAGGGCTTATCGCTGAAGGCAGCGAAATGATCGAGGAACACGACGAATCCGAAATGCGCGACGCCGGGCTGATTTC
>PLKR01000298.1:2045-3046 GCA_003140655.1 Acidobacteriaceae bacterium
GACGATTCAGACGAGGAATTGAAATCTCGGCTGGGCGCTCGGAGCAAGGCCAAAGTGGCTCGCGCTTAAGTTTTCGAGCCTCGCTACCAATTTATTTGGGCAGTAGATTTGCTAAATCTAAAGGAGATACATCATGGCTGAAGAAGCAACAAAGCAAGTACATCAGGATCCGAATCAGAATCAGTCAGGTCGCGAAAACGATCCGACCAAGAAGCGCACCACACCGGATCAGTACAACGAACAGCAGAGCAACGAGCAGGGCGCCGGCAAGCATACGGGCCAGACGGGACACGAGAATCCGCGGACCGGTTCGGAGCAGCAGGGTGGCCAGCGTCAAGNNAACAGGGCAATCCCGGTAGCCAACAGGGACAGAAGGGCAACAACAACCCGGAGCAACACGGTGGCCAGCACCAACCGCAAGGCGGCCAGCAGGGCAATCCCGGCACCCAACCAGGACAGAAGGGCAACAACCCGGAACATCAGGGTAGCCAACGTCCGGGCCATCAGGGCGGCTCCGAGCGCACGCCAGAACGCGGTGAAGGCAACAACGGCGGCCAGGACCGCGTCCGCAACAAGAGCAACGAGACGGATGAGCGTAGCGCGAAGCAAGGACAAGGGCAGAAGCGCTAACGATCGTTCGCTCCAAGTCTTTATATCCTAATAAAGACCAGGCGCCATGTGTCGGTCTTGGGCAAATCCCAGCCGACGCATGGTGCCTACGTCTTTATATGCAGGTCGATTATGCGACCCATCCTAGNNTATAGGCGCCAGTTCGTTGACTACAAAGTCCACTTCGTTATAGTGTGCGCGGCATGGCGTTAGACAACGCCCGGTTGGTTCGATCCATGTCCATCCTCACGTCCCTCAAGACGAGCCTCAGGAGTCGAGTTCAATGCGTAGCCAATCTGTTTATGTTTCGATCGTGATTGTGTGCTCCGTCCTGCTAATCGGGGCGCAGCGAGCACAAGTGGAAAAGCCAAAGTTCAAGGCCATCTGGGAGC
>PLKR01000222.1:0-319 GCA_003140655.1 Acidobacteriaceae bacterium
CCGCGGGCTTCCACATGGCGCTCACTGCCCTCATCTTGCTCTATTCGGTGGTTTTCACCGGGAGCCGGGGGGAAGGCTGGGGTGCCGGCGGCGGAGGTTCGGCGATCGGGGTCACGTTAGTGAGCGCCGTTCCCTTGCCCGCGACGCCAGCACCGACCCAGAACGTTCTGGCCAATGAATCCAAAGGCCTCACCAAGTCTGAACCCAAGGTTGAAGAGAAAGAACCTGACGCCATCGAGATCCAGGGCAAGAATTCCAAAATCAAGCCGAAGAAGCCTCCCGCCCCGACCAAGGCAAAAGCAAAGCCTGAGCCTGCGCC
>PLKR01000222.1:327-3317 GCA_003140655.1 Acidobacteriaceae bacterium
CGCGCAACGCGTCTACATCACCTTCGACGTCGCCCGCGATGGCCATCCTTTCAACGTGCAGGTCGAGCAGACGAGCGGCGTACCGTCGCTCGATATATCCGCCACCCGCGCCTTGCAGCGTATCGACACCTTCGGCCCGCTGCCCCCGGACTACAGCGGCAGCAAGATCTCAGTGGAGTATTGGTTCGATTACAGCAGGAAATAAACTTGTGTCCTTATGGCCAGCATCCATAAAGTAATTCCCGGAGATTCCGATCTGTATAGGATAGAAAAAGGCTGTGGCATCCACCTGATTATTCCTGAGGTTCGAATGCGTGACTATGATGGATGGTAATGATCGCTGACAAGTTGCCAATGAAAACATATCGGGGTACGATATTGTCGTATACAGTATCTTTTTGCCCGGGTTCGCGTAACGNNCTTCTCAGCGCCTTGAGCCTGCTGATCCTGCTCTGTTCACTTCTCCTTTCCCCCGCCTTCGCCCAGGATTGGGTACGCACCGGTTCCGGCCTTGGCGTCGAGAAAGTCCGCCTCGCCGTTCCCGACTTCAAACCTTCCAACAGCGACCCCCAAAACGACGAGTTGCTTAAGACGTTCAATGACACGTTCTGGAACGACCTGGACAATTCCGGCGTCGTCGAACTCATCTCCAAAAGTTTTTATCCCCTGCAAGTGCCCGGACAGCCCCCCGAGGTCACTTTCGGAGCCTGGAACTCGCCTCCGCCGAACGCGGCCATGCTGGCCTTCGGCAATCTCGGCGTCGCCGCTGGCAAACTCACTGTCCAGGGCTGGCTCTACGATGTAAAGAACACGGCCTCGCCGGAGGTTCTCGGCAAACAGTACACTGACGTTCCCAGCAGCGACGCTGCCCGCGTCATGGCCCACAGATTCGCCGACGAGATCATCTTTCGCCTGGGTGGCGGCATTCCCGGCATCGCGGAGAGCAAAATCTATTTCGTCAGCGACCGCTCCGGCCACAAAGAAATCTGGGTGATGGACTACGACGGCTCCAATCAGCGGCAACTTACTCACTTGAGCTCCGACTCTCTTTCACCGCGCGTTTCGCCTGACGGTTCTCGTCTCGCCTTCAGCTCTTTGACCAAGAGCGGCTGGGACATTCTTATGTTCTCCATCGATCTCAACCGCGTGGTCAGCTTCCCCCGCTTCGGCGGCACCAATCTCTCGCCCGCGTGGTCGCCCGACGGCGCCCACCTCGCGCTCTCCTCCTCTCGCGGCGGCAATTCCCAAATTTATGTCTGCGATGCTTCCGGCGCGAATCTGCACCGCCTAACCTCCAACAAGGGCCCGGACGTTGGTCCCGCCTGGAATCGCAAGACCGGCGCTCAGATCGCCTTCGTCAGCGGCAGCACCGGATTGCCCCAGGTCTATACCATTGAGGCCGACGGCACCAACCAGCAGCGCATGACCGACCAGGGGTACGCCGTCTCGCCCAACTGGTCGCCCAATGGCCAGTTCCTCACTCTGGCCTGGACCCGCAAGTACGGCCCTGGCGAGCCCGGCTCCCGGGACATCTATTTGATGGACATTGCCAGCAAACAATGGGTACAGCTCACCCATGACGGCGGGAGCCACGATTCTCCATCGTGGTCGCCAGACGGCCGCCACATCGTTTTTGAGTCCGGCCGTTCCGGCAAGGAGGAAATCTGGATGATGCTCGCCGACGGCACCAAGCTTCATCAACTGACTTTTACTGGACATAACTCGCAACCAAACTGGAGTTGGAAATAGAAATACTTCGCCTGAACTCGAAGACCATTTTGGGGTTCGCAGGAGGATCAAACGTGGAGAGGAAGAACATGAAACATCAAACTTTGAAGGCACTCGCAACCGTTATCGCTCTGGCCGCTGTTCTGATGCTCGGCGCATGCCATAAGAAAACCGCTCCGCCACCGCCGCCACCGCCAGCACCGGCCGCGCCCACAGCATCCATTTCCGTCAGCCCAGATACCATTGCGCAGGGGCAATCCGCCACCCTGACTTGGCAGACTTCCAATGCCACTGACGTCTCCATCGACGGCATCGGCGCGGTTCAGCCCGGCGGATCGCAACAGGTCAACCCCACCGATTCCACCACCTATCACCTCGTGGCCAAAGGCTCTGGCGGAACCCAGGAGGCCACCACGCGCCTCACCGTCACGCCGCCGCCCGCGGCTGAAGCTCCTCCCGCTCCTTCCCCCTCGGAAGAAGACCTCTTCGGCCACACCGTCAAGGACATTTATTTCGACTACGACAAGTCCGACGTTCGTGCCGACCAGCAGGCTTCCATCCAGGCCGATATGCTCTTTCTCAACCAGCATTCCAACATCGGCTTTACGATTGAAGGACACTGCGACGACCGCGGCTCAACCGAATACAATCTGGCCCTGGGCGACCAGCGCGCCAGTGCGGTAAAGAATGCCTTGACCACGGCCGGAGTCAACGCCAGCCGCATCAAGACCATCAGCTACGGCAAGGAGAAACCGTTCTGCCTGGAAGACAACGAGGGCTGTTGGCAGCAGAACCGCCGCGGCCACTTCGTCTATCAGAAGTAGCCGCCGTCATCGGCGTTTGCTTGTGGCCGGGTCCATGTGGCCGGGTAAAGACCCGGCCACAAATCTTCACAACGCGCCGCGTCAACAATCCGTCTAAAATAGATTTCAGGAAACTACGCCTATGACACTACGACGCTTCTCCGCTGTTCTCGCCCTGCTCTCCACGCTTTGGCTGGCCGTCATCCCGGCTTGGGGCGCCAGCAAAGAAATGATCCAACTGCAAACTCAAGTCCAGCAACTCCAGGAGCAGATGACCGCCATGCAGCGCAGCTTCGACGAGCGCATGGGTGTCATGAAAAACCTGGTCGAGAAGGATACCGACGCGATCAACAGAGTTACCGTCGCCATCACCGCCCTGCAATCCACATTGCAAAAACAGCAGGGAGATTCCTCAACGCACGTCGACCAACTCACCGGCCAGATCCAATCCCTCAACGA
>PLKR01000222.1:3346-16425 GCA_003140655.1 Acidobacteriaceae bacterium
CCGCCGCCCGATGTGCTCTACAACAACGCTCTGCGCGATTACAACGGCAACAAAAACGATCTCGCCATTCAGGAATTTTCCGACTACGTCAAGTTCTATCCCAATACCGATCTCGCCGGAAACTGCTACTTTTATCTCGGCGAAATTCAATTCCGCCANNGCCGCTTCGGCCCAGTTGAAAAAAGGTTTTTCGTTAATCGAATTGGGTAAGCAGGAAGATGGAGTCGTGGAACTCCGCCACGTGATCCAGCGTTATCCCAAATCCAATGAAGCCCTGCAGGCCCGCGAACGCCTCCGCAAACTGGGAGTCGCAACCCGCCCGGGAGAATAAAGTAGTCAGTGGCCAGTGACTAGTGGTCAGAAGGTGTGCGGGCAGTGCGACTGGCCACTGACCACTGACCACTTTCAACTCGCACCGGAGGTTCACCGTGACCAAGATTTCCGAAAATGATCCCGACGGCGCCAAGGGTGCCACCGAAGGCGAAAAGCGCGACCACGACGCCAATGCCGGCCTCGCAGGACAACTCGGCCACCGCGATCAGGACCCGCGTATCAAGGGCGCTGACACGGACTTCCCCGAGCCCGGTGGAAGCCCGGAACACTCTGGGGAAGACAGCAAGTCGAAAGAGTTTGTGAAGAAGAAGAAGTGACCAGTGACCAGTGGTCAGAAATTTGGGGATAGTCCAGGTTTTGCTGGCCACTGATCACTGACCACTGGCCACTGCTTCTAAATCGCCATCGCCCCAACTTCTTTTTCCACTTCGGCGGTATCCACCATAGCAATGGCGTCCCAGGGACAGCCGTCAAGGAAGCAGCCGTCAGGACCTTTGCTAAGGCACTTCTTGCAGCCGATGCACAGAATAGGATCGACCGCGATGCGCCCGAAAGGCGTGCTGTCCTCGTCCGCCACCCAGAACATGCAGTCTTCCACCGGACAGTATTCCACGCATGCCGGTGAGCCGGCGCATCCCGTACAGCACTCGGTGATGACCGCCAGTTCCTTCGGCTTCTTCTTGCGCGGCGTGGTCAGGCCCTTGGACTTCGGTTCAGCTTTCATCTCGTCGGGAACCATGCCGACAGCTCTAGGGGCGCCGGGTACAGGAGGCATGGTGCGATTATACCGTGATCTACGTCTAAGCAGAAGGCGTTAATCACGGTGGAGGAACGCGGATAAACCACCGAAATCGATGACGTTATCTTCGCGAAAATGGATGCCGATCGCAACGTGGAAGAGCGGCGCTTCAGCGCCGCGTAAGCCGCCCCGAGTCCATCGGGCTTTCAGGCCCTGTCTGTCCCAGAACGGATTTCAAAAGAGAATATGATCTCCCGCACCGTCCGCAGCCCGCTGCTTCCGGTATACTGAACCCCTGCAAAGGAGCATCTCATGGCAGGAAAAAGCGTCAACAAAGTCATCCTCATCGGCAACCTCGGCAAAGATCCCGAAGTGAAGTTCACGCCGCAGGGCACGCCCGTCGCCAAGTTCAGCCTGGCCACCAACGAGCGTTTCAAAGACAAGGACGGCAACTGGCAAGATCGCACCGAATGGCACAACATTACCGCCTGGGCGCGCACCGCCGAAATCGTCGGCGAGTATCTGAAGAAAGGCAGCAAAGTCTATATCGAGGGAAGTTTGCGCACCCACTCCTGGGACGACAAGACCAGCGGCCAAAAGAAATACATGACCGAAATCCACGTCAATGACCTCGTCCTGCTCGGCGGCCGTGGCGAAGGCACCGGCGGCGCAGAATTCAGCGGAAGCTCGCGCGGCGCAGGCGCATCAGCCGGTGGCGGCAACAACTTCGACCAGCGCACGCCCGAACCCGAGCACGCGGGAGCCAGCGCGGGCCCCATCACGGATGAGGATATTCCGTTTTAGCAAGCGGTGTTGATTTTGGGCGGCGCAGCGCNNTCCCATTTGATATCCTTCATAAACTGTCATAACATGAAGGTATGGCCATGACATCTCTTAACATCTCTCTTCCCGAGCCCCTGAAACACTACGTTGAAGGACAGGTTGCGTCGGGCGATTGGGGCACGCCCAGCGAATACATCCGCGAATTGATTCGCCAGGACAAGGAACGGCGGCTTCACTCCCTCGAACAGGACCTCATCGCAGCCGCCAAGGGACCTACGATCGAACTCGCCGTGACCGAGATAAGGAAAAAGGGACTGGTCGCAGCCCTCCGCAGTCAGACTGGCCGCCGGTGAATCGCACGAAGCTTTGCCTCAGTGATGTCGCCACCAACGACATCCTGGAGCAAGCTGACTGGTACAGGCAACACTCGGGCCAGGCCTTGGCTAACCGTTGGGAGAGTGCAGTGACTGCGGCGCTGCTCCGCATTGTTGAGAATCCTAACTCCGGGTCGCTCTGCCGGTTTAGCGCTGATGAACTCCAAGGCATCCGGAGGATGCCAATCGCAAGGTTCCCCAAACATCTAGTCTTCTATAGGGCCGAAAGCGGCGAGATTCTGATTCTCCGAGTGATCCACGGAGCGCGCGATCTGGAGAGTCTGTTCTGAAACTTCCATTGCCTTGAACCGTTACAATAGGCACGGGAGACTCCGATGACCGAACAACTAGCCGACAAGAAATGCGTTCCCTGCCGCGGCGGCGTGCCTCCTCTCCAGGGTAAGGAACTCGATGCGCTGCACAAGATCGTCCCGCAGTGGAGCGTGGTTGAACAGCACCACATCACTCGCGCCTTCACCTTTCCCGACTTCAAGCAGGCGCTCGACTTCGTGAATCGAGTGGGCGCGCTGGCCGAGGAACAAGGCCATCATCCCGACATTCTGCTAGCTTGGGGCAAAGCCGAGATCACGCTCTGGACGCACAAGATCGACGGCCTCACCGAGAGCGACTTCATCATGGCCGCAAAGATCGACCGGCTGTCCGCGTGAGCATTTGGAAGTTCCCAATTCGGTTCTTGACCTCGCCGCACCAGCCCGCTATCGTTGAAGTAGTAAGCAACAAAGCTCTCTGACAACCAGCTAAGTCTTTATTTCGGAATATTTTGCCCGCAAGTCGTTGTGGCCCTAAGATTTTTTCACAAATTCTCCCCAACCTGATGATTCCAATAGACCAGGGGAGAGGGGGTCCTCCACCAAAACCTCGCTCGTCCCAAAACGGAAAAATCAAGATATCCTTGCTTGCCGACAAGCTATCGGTCTGATCGAAGAGAAACCTCGGCAGTCCGCTCCATACCAACTCGCATCGCCAGCGCCCACAGTACTGCAGGAATCAGCATGACCAATCCCGTACAGGTCGCAACCACGCGAGCGGAGACCCCTGAATCAAGCAGTCGCCCGCACAAGTAAGCACCGGCGGCGATCGTCAGCATCGAGAAGCCCAGGTCAGCGGAGAAGACTCGGCCGCGGAAGCGGTCGTCGGTGTGAAGCTGCAGCANNCGCCGGTCGCTGCGGCCCGCCCAGCGCGCTGAGACCAGCGGACCGACGAGCGCGCCCAAACCGCGTCCGCCGAGCAGGATGCTCATGCCCAGCATTGCTCCGCGCGCGGCATCGACGTGGTGCCAGTGCACGGCGAACTCATGCGCGCCCATCACGGTGAAAATCACCCAGCTCGGACCGATCATGAGTTCGCCGGCCTTCGCGAACACCGTGGGCAACAGTGTGCGGTGATTGCGCACGTAGCGAATGCCTTCCAATACGGGGGAGAAGTCGACCAGATCGCGCGGACGCAGCGGCGCCGCTGACTCCGCGTGCGGTTCGGCGAAGCGCATCCCGCCGATGAGAACGGCAGAGGCCAGAAACGACAGTGCGTTGAGAATGAAGACGGCGTCGCGTCCGAAAAAGGCTGCTACCACTCCACCGACGGAAGCGCCGATCAACAGATTCACCGACCACGTGGCTGATGAAAGCGTGTTGGCTATGAGCACTTCTCCCTTGGCCGCGATGTTAGGAACGACCGAACTGCGGGCCGGTTCGAAGAACGCAGCCATGACGGTTTCCGCCAGCAGCAGCGGATAGACCAGCCACACCATCGAGCGCGAACGCACCAGCAGCATGGCCAGCACCACTCCGAAGCGCACCAGGTCGGCGGCAATCATGACGTGCTTGCGGCGCAGGCGGTCATTCACCACACCTGCCGTCGGCCCTACGAAGGTCTGTGGCAGAACCTGCAGAACCAGGGCCAGCGCGACCGAACTAGCTTGACCGGTCAACTGGAGCAGCAGCGTGTAAATGGAGAGCGTGTAGAACCAGTCGCCAATCTCGCTGATAATCTGCGCCAGCCAGAGGCGGCGGAAATTGCGATTGCCGCGCACCAGCCGCAAGTACGACCCGAGCGAGACCGACGGAGCCGCATGCTCTGGTTGGAGTTCCATGCGAATGGCTAGAGTAGCAAAGATCGGGCTTCGGTTTGCGGGCTGCGGCTGGAGTCAAATGCTGGGGCATTTCTAGTTGACCTGGTTTGGTCGCCAGCCTAAGATGCACGCTGCGATTCCGCTAACGGAACCAGTCTACGTTCGTCCGAACAGCAGAGGGTTAATCGATGAAACGATCTTTATTCTTGCCTTTGTCTTTGCGTGTGCTCGCCGTCATTCTCTTCGCTGCGCTCGCATTCGCGCAGAACGATGAAATCGTTCCCAACGAAAATCTGGTTGTCGAAGGGATTCCCAAGATTCCCACCTCACTCGCCGAATCCGTGGGCCGCTACAGCGAGTTCCGCAGCGCAGGCTTCGCGAGCTGGCACCCCACCAAGCGCGAGATGCTGATCGAAACCCGCTTCGCCGACACGGCTCAGGTGCACCAGGTAAAGTTTCCCGGCGGCGCGCGCACTCAGCTCACATTCTTCCCCGATCGCGTCGCGGGCGCATTCTACCAGCCGGTCAATGGCGATTCCTTCTTGTTCATGAAAGACGTTGGCGGAGGCGAATTCTTCCAGCTGTATCGCTACGATCTTGCCACAGGCGATATCACGCTGTTGACCGATGGCAAGTCGCGGAACACCAGCCCGCTCTGGTCGTATCAGGGAGACCGCGTTGCATACGGTTCCACCAAACGCACGGGGAATGACGTGGACATCTGGGTGGTCAATGCAGCCGACCCTGCAAGCGCGCGCATGGTGGCGCAGATGGAAGGAGGCGGCTGGGACGTTTCCGACTGGTCGCCCGACGGCAAGCAGTTGCTGGCAACGAATGGAGTGTCTGCGGCGGAGAGTTACGTGTGGCTGATCGACGTTGCTACCGGGAAAAAAGACTTGCTTACTCCGAAGACGGGATCGGAAACGGTGGCGTACACCAACGCTCGCTTTGCCAAAGACGGCAGAGGCGTGTACTTCACGAGCGATCAGGATTCGGATTTCCAAAGGCTGGTCTTCATGGACCTCACGACCCACAAGACTACGGTTTTGACTCCCCTCCTCAAATGGGACGTGGATGAATTCGATCTGTCAAAAGACGGACGCTGGATTGCATTCGAGGCAAATGAGGACGGAATCAGCGCCCTGCACGTTCTCGACACCAGGACGAACAAAGAGGTTCCGGTCCCCAAGATGCCGGTCGGCGTGCTGTATAACCTCACGTGGCGCGACCACAGCCGTGAGTTGGCTTTCAACCTGAGTACCGCGAGCCGGGATTACGACGCCTACTCGCTCGACATGGCTACTGGCAAGCTGGAGCGCTGGACGTTCAGCGAAACCGGCGGTCTGAATACTTCAGGATTCGCGGAGCCGAAGTTGATCCACTGGAAGTCATGGGATGACCGTTCCATTTCCGCATTCCTGTATAAGCCTCCGGCGAAGTTCTCCGGCAAACGTCCGGTGATCATTGACATTCACGGTGGACCGGAAGGCCAGGTTCGACCTGATTTTCTTGGGCACGACAATTACTACATCAACGAACTGGGCATTGCGATGATTTACCCCAACGTGCGCGGCTCGACCGGTTACGGCAAGACCTTCCAGAAGCTCGACAACGGCTTTCTGCGTGAGGGATCTTACAAGGACATCAATTCCCTGCTGGACTGGATCCAGACGCAGCCGGAACTGGACGCGGGTAAGGTCATGATTACCGGCGGCAGCTATGGCGGGTTCATGACGTTGGCCGTCGCGACGAATTACAACGATCGCATTTGCTGCTCGGTGGACGTAGTAGGACCGTCGAACCTGGTGACGTTCCTGGAACACACTTCCGGTTATCGGCAGGACTTGCGGCGCGTTGAGTATGGCGACGAACGCGATCCCAAGATGCGCGAATTCCTCGAGCGCATCGCCCCCGCCAACAACGCGAAGAACATCACAAAGCCGCTGTTCGTCATTGCGGGACAGAACGATCCGCGCGTTCCGGCCAGTGAGTCGGCGCAGATGGTGCAAGTCGTGCGACAGAATGGAACCCCCGTGTGGTGGCTGCTGGGCAAAGACGAAGGCCACGGCTTCGCCAAGAAAAAGAACCGCGACTACCAGTTCTACGCCACGGTCATGTTTGTGAAGGAGTACTTGCTGAAATAGAGCCCAATTTGTAGAGACGTAGCTTGCTACGTCTAGCTGTCGGCAAGACGTAGCAAGCTACGTGTCTACGACACATGTTGCTAGGACTCCGGCTGAAGTTTGAGCTTCAAATCAGCGGCGATCTGCTTGCCGTGGAAGCGGCCGTTCTCGATGAAGATTTCGTTGGTCCGCGATCCGGCGACGATCACACCCGCGACATAGATTCCGGGCACATTGCTCTCCAGCGAGACCGGGTCGCAGACCGGACGGCATTGCTCCTCAGAGAGCTCAATGCCCATGCTGCGCAGGAAGTCGTAGTCGGGGTGGTAGCCAATCAAAGCCAGCACGAAGTCGTTCTTCAGGCGGACGGGTCCGCGGGGCGTGACGATGACGACGTGGTCGATTCCGATTTCCTGCACGTGGCTGTCGAAATAGGCTTCAATCTCTCCGTTCTTGATGCGATTCTCCAAGTCGGGCTTGATCCAGTACTTAATGTGGTGGTGGAGTCGCGATTCGCGATGGACTAAGGTTACTCGGGCTCCATGTCGCCAGAGGTCGAGAGCGGCGATGGCGGCGGAATTCTTGCCGCCGATCACCAGCACATCGGTGTCGTAGTAGGGATGAGCCTCGGCGTAATAGTGCGAAACCTTGGGCCGATCTTCGCCGGGCAGGCCAAGTTGATTGGCAAGATCGTAGTATCCGGTGGAGACGATCACTTTGCGCGTGCGGTAGTCGTGGGGCCGGCCGGCTCGGTCGGCGGCCGCGATGCTGAAGTCTCCGTCTTCACCCATGACCGTCTTGACCCACTCGTACTGACGAATGTCGACATGGTAGTGCTCGGCAACCTTGCGATAGTACTCGAGAGCCTCTTCGCGGGTGGGCTTCTGCAGGGCGGTGGTGAACGGGATATCGCCAATTTCGAGCAGTTCGGGAGTGGTAAAGAACACCATGTTGGCGGGATAGTGAAAAAGCGAATTCACCAGACAGCCCTTGTCGACAACGATGACGCGAAGCCCGAGCTTCTGGGCTTCGATCGCGCAAGCCAGGCCGGTGGGTCCGGCTCCGATCACCAGGACGTCGGTGTGCACCTCGGGATGCGAAGCAGTCGTGGTCTTGGGCAGAGTTTCGACGTCTTCGGCAGTAAGAAAGTCAGGCATGGAGTTCCGTGACCGCCGCCCCCGCACGGTCGCACGAACACGAGGTCAGAAACCGATGATTCTAGCACGGGGGGACGTAGGAGAAACTTGAAACTACCCTCCTCTGCCTTTAGGAAGAAAGTACCGAGGACCAGTGAACGCGATCGGCAGGAGCCTGCAAGGTAGATCTTTGACAAGTGACAATGTACACTTTACGGTGTATCCTGATGATCAGGAGTTTCAAGCATCGCGGCCTCAAGCGACTTTATGAGCGCGGGGACCGTAGCGGCATCCGCCCCGACTTGCTCGACACTGTTGAAGACATTCTCGCCCGGCTCGAAGAGGCCGAAACGCCGCAGGCCATGAACCTCCCCGGTTATCGGCTGCACCCGTTGAAGGGCGGCTTGAAGGGCTTTTGGTCGGTCACTGTGCGGGCGAATTGGCGCATTATCTTCCGCTTTGAAGGCGCGGATTCGTTTGACATTGAACTGACTGACTATCACTAATCGAGCAATAAGCGAAGAGCGAGACACCATGCCAATGAAAAACCCGCCGCACCCCGGACGCAGCATCCGAACCGCGTGTCTTGAACCTTTGGGCCTGTCCGTCACGGAGGGAGCCGGGGTTCTTGGCGTCTCCCGGCAAACGCTCAACAACGTCATCCATGGCAAGTCGGGGATCAGCCCCGAGATGGCGATCCGGCTCTCGAAGGCGTTTGGCAGCACGCCGGAAACGTGGTTACGGATGCAGCTTGCCTACGATCTCGCGCAGGTCCGAAAAGAGGAGAGCAAAATCAAGGTTCGGCGCCAGCACGGGATGCAGGAAATGCACGCGCAGTGACGAGACCGTGCCCGTCGGTTGTATGTGACGATAGAAGATCAACTGCGCCGTCACATGAGAGCGTTAATCTACTCGCTCTCTCGTTCCTCCTTAGTAGCGTAAGGAGGCGGAGCTGCTGAATAAACTTGGTGTTGCCGAGGCGCAATACCGCAGCGTTGTAGCGTTAGTAGAACAACGAAACCAACTTCATCTTGTATTTCAGGCCCGGTTGCAGGCTGCTAATGCCGCCACTGGAATGTCCGAAGGGACGCTGGAGGACGTCAGAGGTGTTGCTGGAAAGATGCTGGGTCGTCAGCTCGAAGATCTGACAAACGAGCTGTACCGGACAACCGAGCACGCGATTGGCTTCAACCGTGACGTGTATGTTGCTGCTGTCTCAAGTTTCAAGCGGCTGTTCCCGAAATCGTCAATGTTCGGAGTTGAGGACCTGCCACTATCGAAATCCGACGCGGCATAACCAGGGCCGAGACGGGACGTTTTGTATCGCTCTTAACACCTCGCCGTATAATCGTTGGTTCCCAATCCCCGCCGACGGGCTTGGCCGCTCCGGTCCGACGCACAGGAGATTCCATCATGTCTGCCCTTATCGAACCCGCCACCCAATCCCAAATACAGACCCGCATTGAATCCGACAGCATGGGACAGATCGAAGTCCCGGCTAACGTCTATTGGGGAGCGCAGACGCAGCGCTCGCTGCTGCACTTCAACATTGGGCGGGACACCATGCCGCCGGAACTCATTCGGGCCTTTGGCACGCTCAAGAAGGCGTGCGCGATGGTCAACCAGGATCTGGGCAAGCTGCCGGCAGACAAGGCAAAGCTGATCGTGCAGGCCGCCGACGAGGTGATCGCGGGCAAGCTGAACGACCAGTTTCCGCTGCGCGTCTGGCAGACGGGCAGCGGCACGCAGACCAATATGAACGTGAACGAGGTGATTTCGAACCGCGCCATTGAAATCGCGGGCGGCGAGATGGGATCGAAGAAGCCGGTGCATCCTAATGACGACGTGAATATGTCTCAGTCGTCGAACGACACGTTTCCCGCGGCGATGCACATTGCGGCTGCGGAGCGGGTGAAGAACGTGCTGATTCCGGCGATCAGAAGCGTGCACGATGCGATCGCGGCCAAGGCGAAGGAATTCCATGACGTGGTAAAGATCGGCCGCACGCACCTGCAGGATGCAGTGCCACTCACCTTTGGGCAGGAGTTCGGCGGCTGGGCCAGTCTGCTGGAACGCGACATCAAGCGCCTGGAACAAGCGCTGGAGGGGCTTTACGATCTTGCCATCGGTGGAACCGCTGTGGGGACGGGGCTGAACACGCATCCCGAATTCGCGGAGCGAGCCGCAGGAAAGATCGCCGAACTTACCGGGCTTCCCTTTCGTTCGCATGGCAATAAGTTCGCCGCACTCTCAGCGCATGACGAGATTGTCTTCGCGCAGGGCGCGATGGAAACGCTGGCGGCATCGCTGATGAAAATTTCGAACGATATCCGCTGGCTGGCTTCGGGGCCGCGCTGCGGGTTGGGAGAGATCTCCATTCCGGAGAATGAGCCTGGGTCTTCGATCATGCCGGGGAAAGTGAATCCTACGCAGTGTGAGGCGATGACCATGGTCTGCGTGCAGGTTCACGGCGCTACCGCTGCGGTGGGATTCGCCGGCTCGCAGGGCAATTTTGAACTCAACGTGTACAAGCCGGTGATCATTTACAACTTTCTGCACTCGGTCACGCTGATTGCCGACGCCTGCCACGGCTACGTTGAATACATGATCAAGGGCATCGAGGTCGATCGCGCCAAGGTCGATTGGTACGTAAAGAATTCGCTGATGCTGGTGACGGCGCTGGCGCCGAAGGTGGGATACGACAAGTGCGCCCAGATTGCCCATACGGCACATGTAGAGCACAGCAGCCTGCGCGAGGCGGCGCTGAAGCTGGGATATCTCACGGGTGAGGAGTTCGATCAGTTGGTACGGCCGGAGAGGATGACGCGGCCGTAGGCCTCTCAATCACGTTCGGCATCAGACCGATCTCGGACGCTTACGGCTTGGGTCTGCTGCCTTGACTAACGGATCGGTTTCTTCCTTCTTCTTGGGCGTAGTCGTAATGACAATCACGCTCACCAGAACCAGAAGTGTCCCCACGATTGTGCGAGCACCGAGTGCCTCGCCGCCCAGGGTGTATCCGAGCAGAACTGCGACTACTGGATTCACATAAGCATAAGTTCCAACTTTGGTTGGGGACTCGTGGTGGATGAGCCAGACGTAGGCGGTGAATGCGATGATGGAGCCGGCAACTATCAAGTAGGCCAGTGCGAGCCATGCTCCGGAAGAAACGGCTCGCCAGTGGAAGCCGTTAAATTCACCGAACATAGCCGCTGCCAGCAGGAGCATTATTCCGCCGACTAGCATTTGCGCTCCCGAGCTCATGACCTTTGATTCGGGCAACCTCAGCTTTCTGGTGAGAACCGTCGCCAGCGACCAACTGATTGCGCCTACCACCAGGGCGATCGCTCCTGACTTTTCGATGGGAGCGTCACCGAAACCTACGGAACGGCTGACCAGCACCGCGACTCCGGCAAGGCCGACCACGAGGGCACAGCCTAAGCGGAGGGTGAGCTTCTGAGTGCGCAGAATCAGTATCTCCAGCAGCGCGGTGAAAGCCGGGATGGTGGCCAACATGACCGCGGTAATGCCGGAAGGCACGCGTTGCTCGGCCCAGAAAACCAATCCGTAATCGACCAAAAAGATGAGTGCCGCCAGGAATGTTACTGAGGCCCATTCGCGGCGGTTGGGTGAGGCTGTGCCCGTGGCGCGCATCCAGGCGTAGAGAACAATGCCGGCGGCGAAGAAGCGCATTCCGGCAAGTAAGAGCGGCGGAACTTCTCGCACGCCGATGCGGATCGCCAGGAAAGTCGATCCCCAGACGAGGTAGATTATGGCGAAGGCCAGCAGGGTCTTCCAGCGGTGTGGGCGGGGCAAGGCTTGCATGTAGACCGATCCTGGTCAGCGGGGAAATTTAGACTCGGTTCTGCTTTGATCGTTTGTTTAGATCATTTGCGNNCACGCCTCGCTGCGCTTGGCGGGACGGCCGAGGCGGCCGTCCCCACACTACACAATCCCCACACACTCACAGTTAGAATGCCCAGCGCAGCAGCGCTGCGCCTACTGTGAAGCCCGCGCCTACTGACGCCATCAGCACCAGACTTCCCTTCTTCAGCTTGCCCTCTTCGACGGCCGTGTTCATGGCTAAGGGAATGGTGCCTGCGGTCGTGTTGCCGAAGCGCTCGATGTTGACGATCACGCTTTCTGGACGCAGGCCCAGGCGGTCGGCGGTGGCGTTGATGATGCGCAGGTTGGCTTGATGCGGGATGAAGGCGTCAATGTCGGAACCTTTGAGGCCATTGCGTTCCAGCAACTTCAGGCAGGCTTCGGTTTGCTTTCGCACGGCGAACTTGAAGACCTGCTGGCCGTCCTGATGAACGTAGTGCATCTTTTTATCGACGGTTTCACGAGTTGACGGATTGAGACTGCCGCCGCCGGGCATTTGCAGGAAGCATCCTCCGGAGCCGTCGATTTCGTGGATGAAGTCGATCAGGCCGACGGAATCGTCTTCGGCGGGTTCGAGAATCACGGCCCCTGCGCCGTCNNACCAAGACGCGCTTATGGGCGCCGGAGGCGATGAATTGCGCTCCCGTCTGCACTGCATAAACGAAAGCGGAGCAGGCGGCGGAGAGATCGAATCCCCAAACGCCCTGGGCGCCGAGCTTGTGCTGAACCAGGCAAGCAGTGGAGGGGAAGAACATGTCAGGCGTAACCGTGCCGACAATGATGGCATCGATATCGCTGGGAGCGAGACCGCGCTGGGCGAGTGCCCTCTTCGCGGCCTCGACCGCGAGATCGCTGGTGGCTACGCCTTTGTCGACGATGTGGCGTTCGCGGATGCCGACGCGGGCGAGAATCCAGTCATTGTTGGTGTCGACCATTTTTTCGAGGTCGGCGTTGGTGAGAAGGCGGGGCGGCACGTAGGTGCCGAGGGCGCTGATCTTGGCTCTCGGTCTTGGGCGCACAGGTAGCGTCAATTCGTTCAATTAGGACTCCTGATGAAATGAAACAGTATTTTGAACGATTGAAGGCGGAATGTCTAACGCAGGCCGATGGCATGCGTGGTTCTACTTNNTTTTCATGCTGTATCCACTCACGGACAAAATTCGGGCAGGCGACAATACCGAAGTCACGGCCCTCGCCGTCTATGAGATACACGAGCGCGCCTCGATCCAACTCCTCCAGGCGCTCCAGGTCGAGCAGAGGCCATAATGCACAGTCAATCGCCGACGCGACCAGTTGGTCGAGATACTTCAAATGCCCTTGAGCCAAACGGCCGGAGACGCGAATAGTAACAGTTGGAGAAGCTGGCTTTGCTGCAAGACTGCGCATAAATATATTCCTCAAACCTTTCACGATTTGTTTGCCAAACACCTGACTAATTAGACGTGCGCAAGACCGCTTCTTGCGAAAAGACTTGTAAAGGATCTGTAAAGGTTGGAGTTGCAAGACGCCACACGAGTGCTGACAACGTCCAAGAGGGCACTTGTTACGACTGGCGGGACAGGTGGTCTGTTCGAAGCGAGCGTTAGAGGAGAAATTAAGCCAGGCACCGGGGACCCA
>PLKR01000092.1 GCA_003140655.1 Acidobacteriaceae bacterium
GCGCGCAGTGTAATCGCTAAGGAGAAACCTGACGAATGGCAAATCTGTTCGCAACCAAGCCGCTGAACCTGCTGATGGAGGAAGCCCGCGAGACGGGCGAACACAGCCTCAAGCGCACATTAGGAGTTTTCCAGCTCACCGCTCTGGGCGTGGGCGCGGTCATCGGGGCCGGCATCTTTGTAATGGTGGGTCTGGGGGCACACTACGCCGGTCCGGGACTGACGTTGTCGTTCGTTCTATCCGGCTTGGGATGCGCGTTTGCCGGGCTTTGCTACGCCGAGTTTGCGGCCATGATTCCNNATTGAACTGCTGAATATCTTCCACATCAAGATGCCGCTGTGGTTGGCCTACGATTACTGGACAGCTCTGAAGACGGCTGAGAATATTGTTGCGCGGCAGATGGCACAGGCCGCGGACTCCTCCCTGGTGCCGGGTACGCAAACTTTCCTCGATAGAGTCGGCGCGATCGTTGGCGCGCAGTCTCCGGAATTGTTGCAGCGGGCGCATGATCTGCTGGCCGCGCCACACCTGTTTGGGGCGGAAATCGGTTTCAACCTTCCGGCCTTTACTATTGCGCTCGTCATTACCGCAGTTCTGGTTATCGGGATCAAGGAAAGCGCGCGGTTCAACACAGCGATCGTCGTGATCAAGGTGTCGGTCGTACTCTTCGTGATTGCTCTGGGCGCTCACTACATCAACCGCAGCAACTGGGGNNTTCTTCGCCTACATTGGTTTCGATGCCGTCTCGACCACAGCGCAGGAAGCCAAGAATCCGCAGCGCGACTTGCCCATCGGCATGATCGCTTCGCTGGCGATCTGTACGGTGTTGTACATTGCCGTGGCTGGCGTGCTGACGGGGATGGTGCACTGGCAACAGATCAACATCGAGGCGCCGGTTGCCGTTGCATTCCTGGACCGGGGTCTAACTACCGCGGCGAACATCATTACCCTAGGGGCGCTGGCTGGATTGACGAGCGTGATGCTCGTGATGTTGCTGGGCCAAACGCGAGTGCTCTACGCGATGGCCAATGACGGCCTTTTGCCCAAGACGTTCTTCGCGGCTGTCCATCCCAAGTTCCGCACGCCATGGAAGAATACGATTCTGGTGGGGCTGCTGGCGGCGGTCGTGGGCAGTGTCACGCCGATAGACCAGGTTGCGAAGATGGTGAACATCGGTACGCTGCTGGCGTTTGTGATCGTGTGTATTTCCGTGATGGTGTTGCGCCGTACAAATCCCGGCCAGCCGCGGCCCTTCCGGACGCCGTGGGTGCCACTGATTCCAATCCTTGGCGTGGTCGCGAACGGCTACATGATGCTCAAGCTGGGAATGTGGAACTGGATCCGGCTGGTTGCATGGCTAGCGATTGGACTGGTGGTGTACTTCACCTACAGCGTGAAGCATAGCCGCGTGCAGGGGCTGCAGCCTAGGGCAAAGGGCAGTGGCCAGTGATCGGTGGCTAGCAGGCTGCTGAAAAATTGACGGATACGGTGTTGCTCTTACCGTTGTCATCGTTGGTTGCTGCCGGGAAGGGGAAAGAGCGTCGTTTTCGCAGCCTTTTCGTTCGATTCCCGCCTCAGCAGACACACGTCGGCCCCTACTTACACCGCCGGAACTGCGGCCGCCAAGTTTCGCATGCGCACCAGGTTGTAGGCGGCGCAGGCGAAGGTGAAGATCCAAGCCACTTTGCCAACTCCGCGATGCCGCACCTTCCGTAGCCCCGCAATCGTCTTCAGCCAGCCGAAACATTCTTCGATGCGCTTCCGTTTCCGCTGGCTGATTTTGTATCCCACGTGCCGCGTGGTGCGCGCGTCGATGGCGCTGCCGCCGGCACGGGCATGGTTTTGCGCCACATGCGGGGTCACTCGCAGATGCCGGCACTCCCCCACAAATCCTCGCGTATCGAATCCCTTGTCCCCGCCCACCGTCACCGTTTTCGTTCCCCGAAGTTTCTCCAGCATCAGCAGCGCGGCGTCGCGCTCCGCCGTGCCATTGGCCTGCAATCCTTCCGCGTCCACGATCAGCCCATTCTTGTTTTCCACCAGAAGATGGCCGCTGTAACTCAACTTCGCCTCCTTGCCCGGACCTTTGCGCGCCAGCAAGGACTCCGGATCAGTCTTCGATGCGTGCGTGTCGTTGGACCGCTTCTCCCCGTGAAAGTTCACCGTCGGATTGCCCGCATCGTTATCGGGACCGTCCGGTGGCGGAGTTTTCTTGTCTCCCTTCGGCTGAAAACTTTTCGCGCCCGCCCAAGCTTCCAGCAGCGTCCCGTCCACCGTGAAGTGCTCGTCGCTGGTCAGGCCACGGACCCGCGCCTGCTCCACCACCTGCGCCAGAAATTGCTTGGCCACATCGGCCTGTAGCAGGCGGTCGCGGTTCTTGGTGAACACCGTCGCGTCCCACACCGCGTCGTCCGCGTTCAGTCCCACAAACCAGCGGAACAGCAGGTTGTAATCCATCTCTTCCATCAGCAGTCGCTCACTCCGGATCGAGTACAGCATCTGCAGCAACTGCGCCCGCAACAACTTCTCCGGCGCAATTGACGGCCGGCCCACGCTGGCGTACATCGCGTCAAACTGCCGCGACATCTCGCTCAGCACCTCGTCCACCATGGCCCGGATCACCCGCAGCGGGTGATCCTTCCGCACCCGTGCCTCGGGCGACAAGTAACTGAATATCTGACTCTGCTGCTCGTCCGCTCCTCGCATGCCTTTTCCTAACACATGCCGCTGTGGATTGGGAGTGGTTTTTCAGCAGCCTGCTAGGG
>PLKR01000591.1:0-7294 GCA_003140655.1 Acidobacteriaceae bacterium
CGTCGGAGGCTAGTTCCTCCAGCGTTTCGGTCACCAGACTGGCATCGACGGCCTCCACCCGGCGAACGCCGGCGGTTGATTGCACGGTCATGGCAGTTATGCAAGCTACGCCGTAGCAGCCGTGGGCCGCAATCGTCTTAATATCGGCCGTTACCCCGGCCCCGGACGAGGGGTCAAAACCGGCGATTGTCAGCACGACAGGTGGTTTCTCAGCCATAGTCCTCTATCGAAAATTCCTCACAAAGCCGCCTTCGACGAGCCAATGCGAAAAGAATATTTATTCAGCCCTATGCAACCTTGTACCTAAAACGCTCACGATAAACAACTTAGAATGAATTCTCTGTAAGTGACTGAATCTATTGGGGATGGAAATTCTTCCCAAGGTACAGCCTGCTGGGTATTTACTATATAATAAACAGCTAACCTCATTGTTCTAAGCGACATGTTGCGGATTACTCATGATTAACAACAAGTTACGTGAGATATCGATTACTACCAGGCCACCCTAGGCCACGCACTTTCGGGGTTGACAAGTCCTTCGCGCCCCCCTACGATTTATAGACCGTAACCAGACAACCTAGCTTAGGACGACTTTTGAGTATGCGAGGAGAACTGAATGCGTGGACGTATTGCTCATGGACTGATGATCGCTTTATTGGTCGTCGGCCTGCGAGCGGCTCAGGGCCCAAACGACTCGGAGGCCAGTTCAGCCCCGACTAGGGCAGTTCAAGCCAAGCCCGAAATCCGCAACCAGACCGGCAAGAATCAACCGTATCAAATTGGGACGGCTTCGTGGTATGGCGAGTACTTCGTCGGTAAACCGACCGCCAGCGGCGAAGACTTTGATATGTACGACATGACCGCGGCTCATCCAACGCTTCCCTTGGGAAGTTATGTGCGGGTCACGAACCTGCGCAACGGACGAGCGGTGGTGGTGAAAGTAAACGACCGTGGTCCGATCGTACCCGGCCGGATTATCGATCTGTCGTACGGTGCTGCCAAAGTGCTGCAATTCGAGAATCGCGGCTTGCAGAAGGTCCGCCTGGATCTGGTAAACCCCCGCACCCAGCGCCGGCAGGTCTACGAGACCGTGGCCGCCAACTATCCCGTGGCGGAGCTCCGCTAGATACTCTACACTGCTAGGGATGCACGCCGCTCTCCCCCACCGCATTCCTGCCGACTCCGCGCGAGTTGGCGATTTTCATAAGGACGACGCGCGCGGAAAGCTGATCATTGCCCTGGACGTTTCCTCGGCGGCAGCCGCGCATAAGATCGTGACGGCCGTGGGCGATTCGGCGCTGACCTACAAAGTCGGCATGCAGCTCTACACCGCAGAAGGCCCGCGGGTCGTGCGGGATCTCGTGGCCTCGGGACGCCGCGTCTTCCTCGACCTCAAATATCACGACATTCCGACCACCGTTGCGGCAGCCGTGCACGAAGCGGCGAGGCTTGGCGTGAGTATGTTGACGGTGCATGCCGTGGGCGGCAACAAGATGCTCCACGCCGCCGTGGATGCGGCCCGCGCCAACAACCCGGCTCTGCTCGTGCTCGGCGTCACGGTCCTTACCAGCCTCGACCAGAACGAACTGGAAAAAGTCGGGTTCCAGGGAACGGTGAGCGATGAGGTCCTGCGCCTCTCAGCGATGGCGCTCGATAACGGATGTAAGGGCATCGTCACCTCTGCCCGCGAGACCGCCGCCGTGCGCGCCGAACTGGGCCACAATTTCGCCATCGTCACTCCCGGCGTGCGCCCGGCTGGCAGCGGCCACGGAGACCAGGTACGCGTGGCCACTCCCGCAGAAGCGATTGCCGCGGGAGCAAGCCACATCGTCGTAGGCCGTCCCATCACCGAAGCCGCTGATCCAGCGGCGGAAGCCCGGGCGATTCTGGCGCAGATCAGCTCCTAGGAAAACTCCTTTACCGATGGAGGAGACGCGAGCAGCATGGCCTCGCTTCTCAAATCAGTAAGACCCCATCTAAAGAACCGCCGCCGAGAAGTGGCACGGGCCCTAGCATCAACCATCCCAGTTCGTCGAGGAGAACATCGTGATCCAGAAAAGTTCCTGGCGTGCTTTAGTGATTCTCGGTTTCAGCTTCGCTCTCTGCATGCCTGCGGACGCGCAGGCTCCCTCAATCAGCGCCAACGGACTACCGACTGTGTCAACCGGGGAAATAGCCGGAGCAATTGCCGCAGCCGCCGCGGTAGTGGTGGTTGTCGTTATCGTTGCGGTTCACTATTCGAAAAAGCGAACGATTACGGGTTGCGTAAACACGGCAGCGAACGGCGTGACGATCGCCGATGAAAAAGACCACCAAACCTATGTGCTCTCCAGCAACACAGAGGGCATTAAGCCAGGCGATCGAGTGAAGTTGCATGGAAAGAAAGTGAAGTCGAAAGACCCTGACAAGACTCTGGTCTGGGAGACCAAAAATGTGGCCAAGGATTACGGAGTATGCCAACCCTAGCAGGCCCACGAAGACGAATGCGAAGTCCTGCGCGATTGACCCTCTTGCGCACTTCCGCCGCCGTTCACCTCAGCAAATCCCTCAGCACGGCCACTTCCGCTGCAATCCCGGTGTGCAGCGCCGGATCCACGTCGGGCGCGAAAAGAGGAGAATGATTCGACGGCAGCATCGTCCCGGCAGCCTTGGCCTGCGCGAACTTCTCAGGGTCCGCTCCGCCCAGAGTGAAATAGAAACCCGGAATCCCCTGCTCCACGAAGTAAGAAAAATCCTCCGACGCCGTGATCGGCTCTTCCATCACCACATTCTCTTTGCCTAAAGCCGCTTCCAGCGCCCCTTTCAGCCGCTGCGCCAGCCCAGGATCGTTATAAACCAAATCTGTTCCTTCATAATGCTCAATCAAAGGCGCACGCGGCGCGCCCCCAGCTTCAGCTTCCCCCTTGGTGATGCGTGCGATCGCCGCGAGCACTTGCTGGCGAACCTCCGGTTTGTTCGTGCGCACGGTCATCCCCAACTCAGCCTCGTCCGGAATAATATTGTTCTTGGTGCCCGCCCGAATGTAGCCCACGGTGACTATCGCCAGTTCCCCCGGCTTCACTTCGCGGGATGCAATCGTCTGCAGCGCCAGAATGGTCCGGGCCGCGATGACAATGGGATCAATCGCCGTGTGAGGTGCCGCGCCATGCCCGCCTTTGCCATAAATCGTGATTCGCAGCGAGTCCGCATTCGTATTGAAAACGCCCGGAGTAATCCCAACCATTCCCGCCGGCAGCAGATTGGCCACATGCATCGCCACGGCGACATCGGGCTTCGGAAAGCGTGTCAGCAAGCCGTCAGCGAGCATTCCCTTGGCGCCGCCAATCGTTTCCTCGGCTGGCTGGCCGATCAGCATCAAGATCCCATGCCAGGTGTTCTTGCTGTGCGCCATGATCGCAGCCGTGCCCACAATCGAAGCCATGTGTAAGTCGTGTCCGCAGGCGTGCGCGACCGGAACATCGTGTCCGGCGTCATCTTTGGTGCGGACCTTGCTCGCGTAAGCCAGGCCGGTCTTCTCTTCCACCGGCAGCGCGTCAAGTTCCGTTCGAAGCATGATGGTCGGTCCTGCACCGTTCTTCAGGATGGCAACAATCCCCGTTCCACCCACGTGTTCAGTCACGTCATAGCCGAGCCCTCGCAGCCGGCCGGCCAGCTTCGCCGCCGTTTGGGTTTCGTGCGCAGAGAGCTCCGGGTTCTGATGTAGATCCAGATATAGCGCGTGAGCATCGGGATAGACGGCTTCGACTTCTTTGGATGAAGGAGCCTGGGCGAAGGCAATCCCAGCCAGAGATACGACGAGCAGGGCTTGCATCCGGGTCATAGGTTCCTCGGATCATATCGCGCACTGCGGCCGGCTGCAAATAAGCCTGCTCTAAAGATTCTGGGCTCGCCAGGTATTCCCAAAACTGTTGATCCTCAGAAAATCGATCTGCAATTTCAGTTTTGCCATCTTCCCGCGGGTGTACAATTTTCTTAGCAAGCACTGGGTTGCGCTGCTTCGTTCGAATACCCGAGGTGCTAATGAACGTCCACATCAGTTACCGGCTTCATAAAACTCCCGCCGTAGAAAAAGACATTCAACATCAAATCGAAAAACTGCGGAAACGCCTGCAGGTTTTCCGCCCCGAACTGATTCACCTGAAAGGCATGGTGGAGGAGATTTCCGCCCGCGAAGGAACCAGCGTCTCGCTCAACCTGCGCCTGCCTTCAGGACAGATGGCCGTCCAGGCCAAAGCCCCAACTGCCGCGGCCGCAGTAAAGAGTGCATTCGAAGATTTGCTGCAGCAGGTCAACAAGCACAAGGAACTGCTGCGCTCCANNCCCTTTGAGCAGACGCTGGCCGCGGTATTTCCTGCGACAGTCTCTGCCGACGACGTGCGCTCCTACGTCAATGTGAATCTCGCCCGTCTCGAGCGTTTTGTGGAACGCGAAATCTATTTCCGCGAAGCCTCCGATTTCATTGCGCCAGACTCCGTCACCAAGGACGAAGTGATTGACGAAACCATCGCGGCCGCTCTCGGCGATGGCGGCGATGGCAAAAATGGCGATGGCAACAATAACGAGAAGCCGGAGCGCCTCGCCCTCGAGCCCTGGCTCTACCGCCTGGCCATGCACGCTCTCGACGAACTCTCCCGCCCCGACGGGACCAACGGCAGCGCCGTGCACCTGGAAGCTTCTGCCCGCAAGCAGAACGTCAAGGCCAGCGACGAGCCCGAACTGCAGTTTCATCAGCCCGACGAAGCCATCACCGAAGAAACCATCATCGCCGACGACCGCGTGGCCACGCCCGAACAGATCGTCGGCTCCGATGAAATGATGCGCCTCATCGCCTCCGCTCTGCACGATGTCAGTCCAGCCCAGCGCGAGGCTTTCATCCTGCACGCCATCGAAGGCTTCGGCGTCGATGAAATCTCCGCCATCACTGGCGCTCCGCCGGAAAGTATATCGATCTCCATTTCTGCCGCGCGCGATCACCTGCGCAAATCGCCCAGTTTCGCTCGCCAATTCAAGGGGCGATTCGCGCCAACCGGGACCGCGTAAATCCAATTCCAGCTAAAGGAGTAGGACCGCGAATGATTACTCGTGAACAGATCCACGAACTAGCGCAATTTGAAGATCAGGAAGCCTGCGCTCTTAGTTTCTACTTTCAGCCCACGGCGCCCCGCAATAAAGCCCACAAGGAAGAGGCGATCCTCACCAAAGACCTGGCGCGCGAAGCATTGCGCCAGCTGGACAGTAAGCGTAAAGAAAAATCCGAGTCGGCCCGTGCCGACCTCGACCGCATCGTCCGTCTGTCACATGATCTGCGTGGCAGCGGAGGGCGCGCCAAGGCGGTATTCGCCTGCGGTACGCAAGGCTTCTGGCGCGAGTATGATCTGCCCGCGCAACTGACCGGCACACAGCTTTTAGTGAGTCGGCACTTCCACCTGAAGCCCCTGGCCCAACTGCTCGGAGCATTTCCCCGCCTCGGCATCGTGCTCATCGATCGTCATCGCGCCCGCCTCTTCGATCTGCGTCTGGGCGAATTGACTGAGCGGGAAGGATTCTTTCATCCTCTCACCCGCCGCGGCCGCGGCGACGGCTTCGCCGGCTACGACGGAGGCCACGCCGAACGCCGCGTCGCCGACGAGGCTCGCCACCATTTCAAGTTTGTCGCCGAGTTCCTTAAGGATGCCCTGGACAACAATAAAGACAAATGCATGTTCGAAAAGTGGATCCTTGGCTGCCAGGATTCTCNNGGCCGGTTTTCCGCCGACGTGGCTCACGTAGGCCGCGAAGAAATCCGCTCGCAGGCCGAACGGATTTTCGCGGACGCGCAGCAGCGCCGCTGTCAGGAGGTGGTTCGCGAAACCCTCAACCAGGCGCGCCACAATGCCCGTGGCGTCACTGGATTGCGCCGCGTGCTCCATTCGCTGGAGTTAGGCGAAGTGCAAACCCTGCTGGTAGGGCAAAGCTATCACTCCCAAGCGGTCGAGTGCTCCGGCTGCGGCCACCTCGACGCCCACCTCGTGAGCTTCTGTCCAGTCTGCGGCCGCGAGACAAGAGAGGTCGTCGATGTGGGCGAAGCGATCTTGCCCCGTGTGATCCGCCACGACATCGAACTCTTCTACGTCAAGGACGATCCCGAGTTCGACAAAGTCGGCAACATCGCCGCCCTGTTGCGCTTCCGCTCCGAGCAGAACACTAACGCGAATAAAGTTCGCTCCATCGCCGAGCACCCATCGCATCCCTCTCTAAGCCGTGAACCCGGGCTGGTAGGCCGTTACCGGGGATTAGCCAGCAGCTGATCTTCAGAACGTAGCGACCAGCAAGGAGGGTGCGCATCCTTGCGCGTTCTTTGCGCAAGGGTGGGATACGCGAATGCCGACACCATAGGATTTTGATCTCCTCGCCCGCCTGAAAACGAGTTCGGGAAGGGCACGACTTCCAGTCGTGCCGCCAATTCGCTTTTGGGTGGAGCAGCGCTTCCAGCGCTGCGCTAAAGGCCCGTTTTCAGAAACGGCCTTAGCCGCCGAGGTGCATCAATTGACCTCTCCGGGACCGCGTGGGGCGCCTCCTGCGCTTCCTCGTCGCCCTCGATCAGGACGTGCAGATCGTCGCAAAGCCCCACCACAACAGAAAAAACGCCCCCGCCCTGCAAGTCTTCTGAACTGGTTCCAGAAAAAGCTTGCAGGTCCCAACTCAACTCTTTGTCATTCCGAACCGGGCGCCAAGCCCGGTGAGGAACCTGCTTTGCTCATGTGGAGCGGCCGCGCCAGTGCGCGTTTGCGCGCGCGACGGTAAGCGTTGCGCTTGCTCCGCCGATCGGCTTCCAGCCTGGGTGTGACCTTGGTTTTCATAAGCAACACACAATCACGCGCAACATAAATTCTACGTGCGATTCGACGCCGACGCTCGATGATCAGGACTGCATTTTCTTTCCACAGGCCCATTGTGACATCNNTCATTGAAAACTGAATATCGCGTGGCTAAGTCCTTCCCCGACAAGATTTTGCGGCTACGTCCGGCTGTTTTCAGTCTAGACAGAAATCGCATCACTGATTCTAAATAACTTACGGGAGGCGCATGCACCTAACCCCTTTGTCCGCAATATTTTGCGGACAAGTTCTCTAGAATCAATATTTTAGGCAGATTCTGGTCGGATCGAATCGACGTAAGTTATTGATTCCATGTAATTAAGAGGATTCGATCTCAATTTTTTTCGACATGCCGGTCTGACCTAGCGACGAAGCCCGGAACCCGCACCTGGCATGATATGCTTCCCGCTTTCCCGCAAGCAGGAGGAACTCATGCC